>JANXLO010000469.1 GCA_025355115.1 Chthonomonadaceae bacterium | reverse complement strand
GCCGCTTTCTGATTCAGGTCGATGTTGAGTTCCGTCTGTACATCGTCACGATAGATGAGCATCATTTTTGCCGATCGAGCGGGCTCTACGATATTTCCGCCGCCCATCATTCCCCTCATACCCATCATGCCGCCAAACCCGCCCTGAGGCCCGCCTGCTCCAGTCTGCGTTGCGCCGCCATTGGGAGTGCCATTGGGATTTCCGGTGGCGTTATTGGTGTTGTTATTGTTGCCGCGCCTATTACGGCCGCGCTGAGCATCGGCTGTACCTGCCGAGAGAGTGAGAAGTAGGGCGGTTGCCAGGCCGGCCATCGCAAGGAAAGATTGTCTGTTCATCCGTAGTGTTCTCCTGCTGTCTTGTGAACGTGCGTCGTCCAGTTAGGGACGGAGTGTAATAAGTGCGAGACGATTGAAATGTTATCTGGACAGGCACGATCTAGCGTGCCGAACCCCACGTCCGACATAACTTTAACTTATCGACGAGGCATGTGCGAAAAAGTTATCATGAAAATTTTTTAGGCCATCGGCTGGTGGTGAAGTGCTGCGTAGCGCCCGGTGACATGATGCTCCAACTGGCGCTCTATGTCGGCGAGCAAGCTGCTCGCGCCTATTCTGAAAAGGGAGGGACGGAGCCAGTCAATCCCTAACTCCTCTTTCATCAAAACCAACCAATCGAGGGACTGCTTTGCGGTGCGGATGCCTCCGGCGGGCTTGAATCCCACCTGGTAGCCGGTGCGCTCGTGGTAGTCGCGGATGCATCTTGCCATCACAAGGCTGACAGGGAGAGTCGCGTTCATACTCTCCTTGCCGGTCGAGGTTTTGATGAAATCCGCTCCCGCCATCATGCATACCTGGCTTGCCTTTGCGACATTTCGCAGGGTCCCGAGTTCGCCTGTCGCGAGAATCGTTTTCATATGCGCTCCGCCGCAGGCCGTGCGGAATGCGGCCACCTCGTCGTAGAGCGCGTTCCAATCGGCTTGAAGAACGTGGCGACGAGAGATTACGATGTCGATCTCCTCAGCGCCAGCGTCCACCGATTGGCGTATCTCCTGCACCCGCAGTGCGAAGGGGCTCAAACCCGCAGGGAACCCGGTCGAGACAGCCGCCACCGGGATCCCCGATCCCCGGAGAGCCTGCACCGCGGTCTCCACCATCTCGTGATAGACGCAGACCGCCCCGACGGTGATGTTCAAGTGCGCTACGCCCAGAGCCTTCAGAATGTCATCACGGACCGGGCGGCGGGCTTTTGCACAGAGCCTCCGAACATTGCCGGGCGTGTCATCCCCTGCGAGCGTCGTCAGGTCGATACATGAGAGCGCCCGCAGCAGCCATGCGGCCTGCCACTCCTTCTTCACGGTGCGTCGCGTCGCCAGAGTCGCTGCCCTGCGTTCAGCCGCGCTGCGGTTCACCTGTACCGACTGCAGCCCCTCCATGTCACGCTCCATGCCCGGATTTCGCGCAGTCATAAGCGATATTTCACGAATCATGCGGCTGTCCTCTTCCTCGTTAATCTTCGATAGAGATATTTGCATCCATTCAACGGCAGCTTTGGCAGTGCCATCGGGTCGAAGCGGAAAGCGTAGATCCTCATTTTTATAGCCTGGGCATATTTTTTTTCATCCAAAGCCAGGCGGGACCGATTTTTGCACTGCTCGTAAAAATGTACTCTGAGTTGAGCGCGAGATTTTGCCAGTGCGGCGCGGCACAAGGCGCAGTCTCCATGATAGTGACTGTGCCTCTCAAGCACTCTATTAACGTAGACGAAGAAATTCTCCATATTGCTCTGCATGCTAGTAGCGGTGCAGCGCATTTCTGAGGTGCAGGTGTCAATTCCGGTCAGTTTATATTTTGACGCTATGCGCAGCCACATGTCGACGTCTTCCCCGGCGGGAATGGTTTCGTCGAAGAAGCCGATCTCGTTCATGACTGTCTTGCGCACTATGACAGTTTGTACGTAAATTATCTTCATGGCGAGCAGGTCATGAAAGTCAACATCCCCGAAGAACTGGACGTTGTCCCATCCGTTGCTGTCATCGAAAAATCGCCCAGCCGTATGCACTAGATTCACTTTAGGATCGGCGAAAAGGGGAACCTGCACGGCTAGCTTGTGAGGCTGCCAGCGGTCGTCGTCGTCAAGAAAAGCGATGAGATCCCCTGTGCTCGCTCGAATGCCTGCATTACGTGCAGCCGAAAGCCCTGCATTTTTCTGGTTGATTAACCTGATGCGGCCTTTATAGGGAGCGAGAATTTCCTCCGTATTGTCCTTTGAACCATCGTTGATTACGATGATCTCATAGCGGCTATAAGTCTGGTTCAGGACGGAATCGAGGGCTTCGGCAATGTAGTGAGCCCGATTGTAGGTCGGAATCACGACGCTTACCAGAGGCTTCCATTCAGCGTTGTCCACAGGGGTTGGTCTCCTTCATCATGCAGGCACCTGGAAAATAGCGTTTCCCAGTGACCTTGCAAAACACTGCCAGAGCATACCGTATTTTACCCGACAATGAACCATGATGCTGATGTTGGTACGAACGGTCCCACCACATGCTACGGATTGCGAGAGGATCAATTGCGAAATTCCAAGAGTTGGAGCAAGCATTATTGGTGTGCCAAAAGGGGCTGGAGTGAATTGTCAAAGCGGTCGAAATAGGATATACTGAGATAATGTATTTGACGTGGAGGCTTTAGAGCTATGAAATATCGTTTGCAATGGGGCCGCAAATCTGGGGTCCTGTGCGCGTCCGTCGGGCTAGCCGGCGTCGTATTCTGGCTTCCCATGGGGGGCACAGCCCAGACTACCAATCCGCCCGCTCCGGAGAAAACCCATTCTGATAGGGAGATGCCCGAACGACGTGCGACCCCGGTGGAGGTGCCAGTAAAAAAAGCGGAGCGCCCCCCGTCTGCTGCCAACCCCCTCCTGATAACTGATCCCACGGCTCCGGCGATTTCAAACACTACCGCGACGACGAAGCCCGATTTTAGCGATTATCGAATCTCTCCGACCGCGGCTCCGGCTGCGAAAATTCTTCCCCTTTTCGGATACGATTTCTTCAGGCCATCACGTGAGATTATCGATGCGCACAGGGACTATATAAAGAGGATTCAGCGTGAGCGTGCCGACGACGCCATCCCACGCCGTGCAACAAAGAAAAACACGGACACTGTTGGAGCAGATGATGCCTCTGCCACTCCTGTTCGGCGATCTGATCCGCAGACTGGAGCCGATGATGGGAGTGACCTCCCTAACCGAAAGACCACCAAAAAGGCCGTCAAACGTACTCCGCGCGCAGGCACAACCAGTGACCCCAACGACACTACGGACAGCGTCGATAATGGGGATAGCAGCGACACCAGTGACACCTCCTCCGCGCAGACCAGACGCCGCACTGATGGGTCCGACAACGGGGCCGTGGACGCTCGGCAAGACGTGGCAGACCCGCTGACACAACTGCTCAGGAACGTGACCGCGACTGTCCCGGCTAACTATCAAGTCGCGGCGGGCGACAGGCTGGAAATCTCCTACTGGTCGCCTACCCTGGAGCGAAGCACAATCTCCCGCACCGTGGATTCTCAGGGTGCTCTCACTCTAGACGGCATCGTCCCAATTGTCGTGCTTGGCAAGACGGTCGCTTCAACGGAATTGACACTTAAGGAGGCCCTCTCACATCTGTATAGAAACGTGCAGGTGTCGGTCACCTTCAACCGTCTTCGCACGATCTCTATCACGGTGAGCGGGGAGGCCTATCAGCCGGGCACCTACTCCGTCCCTGCGGTCGCCTCGGCTTTCAATATGCTCACTTTTTCAGGCGGCCCGACGGAAAACGGTTCGCTCCGGAATATCGAGATACGGCGAGCGGGTAAATTGATAGGCTCGCTGGACATGTACAAATTCGAATTGGGAGTCGGTCAGACGACGGACTATCCGCTCCAGTCGGGGGATATGATCGTCATCCCGCCTCGCCTATCACGCATCGCGTTTCGAGGAGAAGTGCTCCGACCCGCGATTTTCGAGCT
>JANXLO010000380.1 GCA_025355115.1 Chthonomonadaceae bacterium | reverse complement strand
TGAGCACGATGCCGAGCGCCAGCAGGGGCAGGCTTAGATCACGCAGACGCATACAGAACCTCATGGGGAAGATAGGTGTGACTGATAGTATACCTGAAATGACGGCGTGGTCACTCTGCTCGAAGCATACGAAAGACTCCTATCTCCGCGGGGCATCTGTATCGGAACGGCCTGCCAGTCACACCAAGCCCCCTGTTCACATACTGGCGGGCCCTGCCGTTTTCATACCACCCTGCCACCTGATTGCACCGGAGATGAAGCTTCACGACCAGAGCGGGAGAGGGAAAGGGGAGCGCGATCTGCGCGCCGTGCGTATGACCGGAGAGGATTAGCACGTCTCTCTCCGGGATCCACTCTATAAGGGCCGGATGATGCGAGAGAACGATGGAAGTTCGATCGGCAGGCAAGCCCGCGAGGGTTCGAATATGATCCGGCCTGCCTTCCCATAGGTCATCCACCCCCGCCAGAAAGAGCCCGTGCGGCAGCTCGACATTCTCGTTTTCCAGCCGGATGACATGCGACTGTTCAAGCAATCTGCGGGAGCCGACGATGCCGCGGCGGTGATCGTGGTTGCCGAAGGAGCCGTAGATTCCCTCTTTCGCTTCTAGCCTAAGCAGAACGTCCTTCAGTGGAAAATCGAAGTTTTGAGGATGGTCGTCGAGGTAGTCGCCTGTCAGGAGGATCAGATCAGGCTGCAGCGCATTCACCTGGCGCACTGCTTCGTCAAACACCGGAGCCGTGCCGCCGTATCCGGCATGAATGTCGCTCAGATGCACGAATGTCTTCCCGTGCCAATAGTCTGAGAGGCCATGCATGAGCACGTCGTGAGTGGAAATCTCCAGCATATAAGGGGATCTGCGCCCGGTGTCGACCGGTATCAGGGTAGTGCTCACGTTCCGAATCTTCTCTCCCTACAGCCGTAGCGCGAAGCACGCGAATGCCGCGCTTCTCGCCCAATAGTTTGCCCCGATTGAACGCAGAATGCAGAGCTTATCCTCTACGACTGCAGAGTTTGCCTGTAGATCTCCACCATCCTGGATGCGAGACGGGGAAAGGCCCTCTCTTGCTTGAACGCCTCTGCTCCGGTCCGGAGTGCCTGCGACTCATTGGGGCTGTCAAGCAGCCGCTGAACCGCCGCCGCGAGAGCAGTTGAATCGCCTGAGGGGAAGAGCAGCATGCTCCCAGGCGCCTGCGACAGGAGCTCGACATGCGGCGGTATGTCGGAGGCCACGACGGGCACCCCGTAGGCGGCGAGGTGGGCAAGCGACCCTGAGCCGGACGTCTCCGTGAATGGAGCCAGGGCGATGTCGGTCGCCGCCATGACGGTCGGTATGTCGGCGTCCGCCACGTATCCTGTTATGATGACTCTGTCCTCGACCTTCGCGGAGTGAGCCGCCTGGTTGATGCGCACTTCGACAGTGTCCGTCCGGTCATCGGGATGCTTCTCGCCTGCCAGCAGCAGTACAACGTCGCTCGGGAGCGACTTGAGCGCCTCGACCGCGATATGATGGCCCTTCTTCGCGGCGAGAAAGCCGAAAATCATAAGGACGCGTTTGCCGGCAACCCCCATCGCCTCCTTGGCCTCTGCCTGATCAGGCATGGGAAGCGGCTCCGTAATGCCAATGGGAATCAGGCTGATCCTCGACTCGGGCACTCCTAACTTCACCAGCCGTTGAACGTCAGTTGCCGTGTGGACCATGATCCTGCGAATGCTCGGGTGGAGGAAACTGCGCCTGTTGGTGATCTCGATCAGGGCCTGCCTCCATCCGCCCGCGCGATAATCCGCTATCTCATGCACAGTCAACGCTACCGGAACGGTGACTGAATCCAGCAGGGCGTTGAAGTGGCATTTGTGCGGCGACACGCCTCCAAAGAAGAAATACTGATGCTGAATATGGGCGATGTCGCCGGAGTTCATTTGCTTTCCCAGCTCACGGAAAAGCCGTTCGTCCGCCGGATAGCATTTCATGGACTCCAGCAGTCCGCCTCGAGTCGCAGTGTCCGGCGGCGCGACGACCCGCACTTCGGCTATTTCAGGCCGCTCGTTCAGCGCAGATATCAGCAGTCGGCTGGATTCGGCGATTCCGCAGCGCTCGCGCGTGGGAGCGAACAGCGTCACATGCAGGGGAATGGGGTCGGACATTCCCTACTCTTCCTCAAACATGCTGTTGGCCCCGCCGAATGAGCCTAATAGCGCTACAGTCTCCTTGAAGCTGCGGATGCCCGTAGTCGCGCCCAGTGCCGTAACGCAGGAGGCGCCCACCGCAGTCGCGAATCGCGCGCACCTTTCGAGATCCCAGCCGCGAACGATTCCTGCGATAAACCCTGCCGCGAAGGCGTCCCCGGCCCCAAGCGCATCGATGGCGTTGACGGGCAGTGACGGCAGAGCGATCTCATCGCCCGTTGCCGAGCGGATATAGCAGCCCTTTTGTCCCATCTTCAGCGCGACCACCTTCACCCCTGCATCTAGCAGAAATCGTGCCACGTCTCGCGGAGCCTCCAGCCCTCCTGCGAGCATTCTGGCCTCCTCGAAGCTCGGCAGAAAATAGTCGACGTAAGGCAGGCTAGGGCCTGTCAACTCCATCCATCGCCCTGTCGCATCCCAGACCGTGTCCAGCGCGGTCGTCACCCCGGCTTCACGCGCCTCCTTCAGCAGCTGTGCGGCAGGCAGGCCGTCGAAGTCCCTCATGACTTGCGCACCCGCGATGTGCAGCACCTTGCTCCGGCGGATGCGCTCAAAGTCTATATCCTCGCGTCGAAAAGTCGCGTTCGCCCCCAGGTAGTGAAGAAAACTTCGCTCTCCGTCGACGTGAACAAGCACCATAGTCGACGACGTCGCGGTCTCGCTGTCACGAGCCATTCCTCCTGCATCGATGCCAGCCTCTTCGAATTGCCGTAGAATAAAGTCCCCGAATCCGTCACGGCCCACTTTTCCGATGACCGCTGTATCGACGCCCAGCTTAGCCAGCCCAATGCCAGTGTTGGCGGCGCAGCCTCCGGCGTGAAGCTCCATCCGATCCACCAACACCATTTTGCCGCGCTCGGGCAGGGCATCGATCGGCCTGCCGACGATATCGGCGACGATAATTCCAACGCAAGTTACATCTGGCAAATCGTTACATCTCCTTCGAAGAAGCGTCATCGCTCCGGGGAAGTACCTCATATCGCAATAGCAGAGCGCGGGTAGCCACTGTCGTGAGGACGCAGAGTGTCCCGAGCAGAAGCAGCGCAGCTCCTGCGGCAGACATCAACGCCAGCGCCCCCCAGATCAGAACCGCCGGCAGAACGCACAGGGAGTAGAGCGGCTCGCCGAGCACGAGAAAAAATGAGCGCCGAATAACCGCTTTCGCGCCGCGTTTAGCCCGCTTCTCTGGAGTGTCGAATAATCCGGACTCCTGCGCTATCAGCAGCGGCCCGTGATACAGAGCCATCATCGCCCAAAGTAGGACAGCCAAAAACCAGAGGATCAGGACAACCTGACCGAATCTACCGCCCAGACGAATATAGAAAACTCCATTGAGGACGGC
>JANXLO010000484.1 GCA_025355115.1 Chthonomonadaceae bacterium | reverse complement strand
AGGGCCGGTCTTCGCAGTGCTGCGAATGGTCATGTATTTGTCAGTCGGAGTGACAATGACGACGACAGGGTCATTCTCCTCTTTGCCCGGCATTACTCTCACCCGGACTAAATTCTCGTTCAAGTTCAATGCGCTGACCTGTGCCGAGTAGTAGTCCTGTTCGTCGTCCCATGTCCAGCCGTCACCTAAGCGCTGAGCATCGAATAGCATATCGTTGTAGATGACATTTCCCTCTATGCGCTTCACTCCGGCCAATTTGACTGCATGGGCCAAGTCGGCGATATCCATTGAAGTCAGAACGGGGTCGCCTGAGCCCACCAACGTAAGATCGGAGTGGAGCACGCCCTTTTTATCGGGCTGACTGGCCGCATCGACATGGGTTGTATAGAGAAAAGTTGGGCCGAGAAGCGATATTGCAGCTGCGGATGTCAGCAACTTGTTGTTCGATGCAGGTAGAAAAACCTTATCGGCGTTACGCTGATACAGGGTTGTGTGATCCTTGAGCGACTGAATGAGCAGTCCTTGAAAGCCTGTTTGGAGAGTTTTATCGGCCAGCAGGGCGTCGATTTTCGCTACCAGCACCGGGTCTGTGCCTGCGCCCATTTCGTCGGCTCGCACTGATGCGGCCGCAGAAACGAGAAGCACGGTCGATAGAAGAATCCAGGGTATGGACAGAGCGGCTAAGCTCGTTCGTATTTTCATACAGCTAGATTACTCACTGTGAAGTATGTTTCCTGCCCCGTTCTCTTGACGTGACTTGCGGCGGTCTGCTACCATACAGAAACACCATGCTTCAGGCATAGACCGGGCGATTGACGAGGAAAGATATGAAATATTCATCGATAGCGTTGAGGGGAATATGCGGTGCACTGATGCTGGGGACTGGCACGATTGCCGCTCAGGGTCAGACGAAAAGTGATCCCCCAAAAACTGCTCCTGCCAAGGCGGAGGAAAAAAAGAAGACGGAACCCGTCCAGGCAGCGAAACCTGCCCCACCGATTGCCGTCACCGCTGTGGAGCTGAACAGAAGAGCGCAGGCTCTTATCGATCAGGGCAAAGTGCAGGACGCCGTTCCGCTCCTGCAACAGGCGATTATGCTCGATGCAAAGAACATACAGAGCTGGATTTTTCTTGGCAGAGCGGACGCACTGCTTCAGAAGTTCCCGGAAGCGACGAAAGCGTTTCAGACCGCAGTCAATCTCAATCCAACCGAGCCAGAATTTCTCTACTATCTAGGATCGTCTCAACTCAACGAATCGAAAACTATGGCTGCACGGTCAACTTTTGCTCGAGCACTGGAACTGGCTCCCTCGGACATTCGGTTCCGACTGGGAATAAGCGATGCGTATATGCAGGAGAAGGAGTATCCGGCGACCAGACGTTCACTCACGGAGGCGCTGGGGTACGCCGGCGATAGCTCGGAAATCCACTCTCGCCTTGGTGATCTCGACGAGCAGGAGAATCGGCATGAGGAGGCGCTTGAGGAGTATGATGCCGCTCTGCGAGCAGATCCTAAGAACTCCTCAGCTCGCTTCGGTCGAGCCTCCGCGCTTTCGGGCCTCAAGCGGTTCGTCGAGGCGGAGAAGATAGCAAGGGAAGAGATGGCAAAGGATCCCAAGAGCACGGCCCCGCACTCTCTCCTGGCGCAGATCCTCGATGCGGAGGGGAAACATCTGGGAGCGATCGCCGAGTATAAGATCGCGCTGGCTGCCGAGCCCAACGGCGCTATCCTGTGGGGGAACCTGGGATGGGTGCAGTATCAGGAGGGCCTCATGGACGATTCCATCACCAGCGGCAGGAAAGCCCTGGCTATCGATCCGAAACAGCCCAACGTCCGCTTCAATTTAGGTCTTGCCTATGCGGTCAGAGATCAATGGGCACAGGCGCAAAAGGAGTACGCCGCTGGGGTGGGGGTTGCTGCGGCACCGGAGATCGAGGCCGCCAGCACCGATTTGCGCGATGCAATTACGAAAGGCCGGAATGCACCGGCAGTCAAACTGGCCCTGGACTATCTGGCTAAGGCGGAGTTGAAGATACTGGGTCTTGAGGATGATGTTCAGTCTGTCAAGGAGCCAGCCAAGCGAGCCAAATAGCTCCTTGTACCCTTATTTTAACTCCTTGGAGGCAGATGCCGTGACAGGATCGCCTCCCTCTGCTCCTGTCAAGCCTATCAGTCGCACGTGTCCATCTGCATAGACGACGACATTGCCATCACGAGTTCTATGATCGCCCCTCCTGCCGCCCTCTATTTCATGTCGGGCTGGCGAAGGAAGACTCGTCGCCGGATCGCTTGCGTTTCGTGATAGGTCTGTCGAGTCATAGACTTCCATTGTCTGGTTCTGATCTTTAATCTTGGATTTTTTCAGGCCAGCAAGCTTGGAGTTGAACGCATAGCCGTAGCCCTCGGGGTTGGATTTACGCAGCGCCGGACATCTGAAATCGGTCCGTCCTTTGACAAACGGTGTCGCGGCGTCCATCCAGGTTTTTGCGGGCGGCAACGTCTGGTCATAGTCCTGCGAATAGAGTTCGAGCCCTCGCTGCGACTCTTTCGCCGTTTGATAACAGAATGTCGTCTGTATCGATCTCCTGCCCGAGGCCACGAAGCGGCTCAGTCCGAAGGCGGCCAGCAGGAAAAGCAGCAGAGCTAACGTCCCGCACCCTAATAGTATTTTGCCCCAGAGCCGAATAGAGAAACGAGGTGGAGGAGCATATTGCGGTATCGGCTGCTGCATTTTAGAAATCGTCCTGGTTTCGTAGTTCAGTAAGTTATACCTACGGGGAGGCGGAAGGCAGAGGATCACCCTCGCGGATGCTTTTTACATGACCATCGACATAGGTGAAAACATTTTTGCCATTGTGCCGATAAGGAGTGACGAGGCTTGTCATTGGATCATTAGAATCAGCCGTTGTATTGGAGCTTTCGAAGAGTACACAGGTTGCCTGCGGCGACACCACTTTTGACAGCGGCAGCTGTGAAAGGTTGGAGTTGAAGGCATAGCCGTAGCTCTGCGGGTCGGATGTGACAACGACCGGGCATCTGTAGGAGTGATCGTTCGCCGCATATGGCTTCGTGTCAGTCATCCACTGGGTTGCCTTTGGCATCACCTCATCATAATCCTGTGCATACATTAAATTCGATAAGCCCAACATTTTCATGTTCGACATGCAGGAAGTCTCTCTTGCTTTGCCTCGAGCCTGTGCGAAGACGGGGAAAAGAATCGCGGCTAATATGGCAACAATCGCAGGAAGTCCCACGCAGCCCAATCCAAGAACCACCCAGAGCCAGACAGGCATCCCTTTTTTGGGTGGAGGCTGTTGCGGATAGTAGGGCTGTGGCGGCAGCTGTCCATATGCCGGTGGCTGCGGACTGTTGTTACCTGGCTGGATGGTCAATTCCTTTCGTCACATGCTATAGGTTGCTTGTTCTGACTGAATAGCTTTACAGCGGCTTCATCGTTCAATGGGAGTAGGTCGACCTGCGGTGGGGCGACCCAATCGAGGTACCCTCCACGCACATTTCCCTCGCTTGCATCCCCTTCATGCAGCAGCAGACGGTAGTGAAAGCGTAGCTTTTCGCCCTGCGCGAGCAGATAGCTGCCTTCCTTCACTCCATTTGTATAGGCAGAATATCCGAAAGGATTAGCGGTAATCAGCCCGTAGCTGCGAACATGCCAGTGCGTCGGATAACGAAAACTATGCGGGTGATCCATGATGGCAACGCCCTGGCGGATGCCCTCGATGGAGCCTGAGTAGTCGCACCAGTGAGCTGCTTTCCCCCAGGTCTCGGCTTCGCCAAAACCGCCATAGCTATTTTCGATCAAGCCCCCGTGCGTCTCATCCATTTCCCCGGCCACTCGCACAGAAAGTATACCTCCTTCTTTAGTATCCCCGAACGATATGTCTCTGTAGGCGGCAGCGAGTTCGATATCGAAATCCAGAAGACGGTCATTAGTATTGCCTGCCCACGCAGTGACTGTCAGCTTCTGATTTAGCAGAGGCGACTGATCTGCGGTCTTCCATACGCTGTCCGTTGAGAATCGCCCGAACACGTCGCCGCTCACGCAGGATAGTAGTCCTTTATGAACCGTGAAGCCATGCCCCTCCTCTTCGCTCCAGTTGTCCGTTCCCTGTGCGTCACCGAATGCTATCCAGAGAGATCTATGGTGAGGATGATCGTGATTCTCTTGCGCGACATCATTCCGCATTGGATAGGCTCTAGTCACTTCTTGACGCGAGTTCGAGAAGAGGGGATAGAAGTAAGGACGTGCTGGAACCCCGGAATGGTGATATTCAGTTAACAGTTCGTTCCCGACCTTTATGCTGATTGAGTTCTCGGTCTCCTGTACGACTGCAACACCAGTCAAAGCATGGACGGAGTTGTAAGGCAAGCGGTGAAGCTTGAAGATCTGGGTTGCACTCTCTGGCATGTAGGGAAGCAGGCATGCGTATCGATCACCATCAAAATGTTGAATGGGTATGACCGCACCTTCTGCATCGATTAACCCCCAGGTGCCATCGAGTTGTGGCCCAGTCAGGCTGAAGAGGATGATGGCATTGCGCCTAAAGTGCTTG
>JANXLO010000265.1 GCA_025355115.1 Chthonomonadaceae bacterium | reverse complement strand
CGGCCGCGAAAACATTTTTCTGAATGGAGCCATCCTGGGGATGTCGCGCCGGGAAATCGAGCGTCAGTTTGATGCTATTGTGAGCTTCGCTGGCGTGGATCGTTTCCTCGATACCCCTGTGAAGCGCTACAGCAGTGGCATGTATGTTCGCCTGGCTTTTGCCGTCGCCGCTCATCTTAATCCGGAAATTCTGATCGTCGACGAAGTGCTGGCGGTGGGGGATGCGGAGTTTCAGAAGAAATGCCTTGGCGCAATGCAGGATGTGGCTCGCAGCGGTCGCACCGTCCTTTTCGTAAGCCATCAAATGCAGGCCATCAACACCCTCTGCACCAAGGCGATCTACCTCGAAAGCGGCAGGATTGGCTACATCGGTGATGTCCCTACTGCCATTCAGCACTACATGAGCCATCGACAGAATCCCAGGATGGAGGGTGCCTCCATCAAGCGGCCCGGCACCGGGGAGCTGCGCTTTACGACTTTTACGACGGATCAGGGCACCTACTTCAGCACGGACGACATTCACCTCAGCATGGAGATCACAGCTTTCAGTCAGGCGCAGCCAGGCTATTTTATCTCCATCGAAGTCACCAACTCATATGGCCTGCCGATCCTCCACCTGGATTCTCGACTGCTGAATTTGGAGTACACGCTCACTGAGCATAGGCGACTGGAGATGACGATCCGCAGCCCCCGCCTCGCGCAGGGCGACTACCGCATTTCCGGCGTGATCTGCAGTTCAGGCGGCATCATCGACAGACTCGAGGGCGGGGCCGAGATAAGCATTGCCCCCATTTTGCCCTATCCGGGCCGACGCAACGACTGCGCCGGCTACGCCGCATACTATCCGGAGTTTGAAATAGAGGAGAGAACTGATCTTGAACCGCTGGAACTCCTGACTGGAGTGGCGGAGAAGACTGTGGCATGACTCACGACGTGACGCTGGTGACGCCCACTTTCGCAAAGGATCTGGAGCGCTTCACTCTTCAGCGCGAATCCATCGAAAAGTGCGAGATTAGCCTGCCCCACCTCGCTCTTGTCAACCATGAAGATGTCGCTCTCTTCGAGAAGATTCCATTTAAGCACAATCTGCGCATCCTCTCTACGAAGGACGTCTTGCCTCCTCACTTCGAGGCGCGACGCCTGGCCTGGGGCAGCAGGCGCAGAGAGCTCCGCTACTGGCGCGGACGGCCCGCCATTCATGGCTGGTATGTACAGCAGTTTTTGAAGCTCGCCATTCCGCCTTTCATTGAGACAGAAGGCATAGTATGTCTCGATTCCGATACTCTTTTCGTGAACAGAGTGACTTCAGATGATTTTTATGCTAACGATGGCAGAATCCACCTGTATGAGACGGATGATGATGTAGATCTGGACATGGCGGAGTGGTATGCACATAGCATGCGTTTTCTCGGGGAAAACACGACAGGGCGCCCGATAAAGCGCACCACCCACTCGCCCGTTCCCTGGAATCGACAGGTAGTGATCGAGATGCTGGCCCATATCGAGAAGCGTCATGGAATGTTCTGGATGGACGCGATGCTGAGCATGAACCGAATCATGGAGTACTCGACCTACGGCGCCTATGCTCGCTATATCGACAAGTTTCAGCGCACGACGCCTGTGCGGCCGGACTTGAGCCTCTACTACTGGTGGGGTGAGGACATGGAGACGTTCGAGCGTGAACTTGTCGAGCGAGTGCGGACAATGAAGCCTAAGACTGTGCTGATAAACTCAAGCCACGGCCGCCAAGTCTCCTCATATCGCGGCTTGATAGAGCAAGCGTGGGCGGTTCGCGAACTCTAGATGGAGCTGCTGAAGATTCACCTGATGAGTCTTGCGCAGTAGAAAGTTTGAGCTGAATGACTCGTCTGCCCATTGCATATCTCTATCCCGGCATGCCCTGGTCAAAGGGGTCTTCGCGCCAGTCCTATCTTGTGGAAGCGCTGGCGGAACATACGCAGACTATATTCTTATCAACGGCACCTTACACCCATAATCCATGCTCCGTGCGGACTCCTTCGATGCGTGAGGCAGGTAAAAATCTTCTTGTCGTAGAGAATGCTCTTGGCTATCGGATGAATCGAATTGGCAAAAGACTGGGGGCTTTGCAGGCGAAGCTGGATGGTCGCAACTTGCGCAGGGCACTGAAGTCGCGGGGGATTGAGGAGTACGTCTTCTGGCTCTCCGTTCCTGGCCCGGAGTGGATGCGCGGTGTGCGCACTGACCGAATGGTCTACGACTGCATCGATCCCTGCTTCGAACCGAGTGAACAATCAACCTTCGACGCGAAGGAGTACAAGGTCGTCGGGCAGTCGAAGCTGGTGTTCTGCACGGCTTCCATCCTGCTGGAGCGCATCCAGAAGGTCCACGATCGGGCGTTTCTGCTGAACAATGCGACCTGGCTTGAAGATTTTGGTCTCGCCAATGCCGTCAACCAGCCTGTTCCGATGCCGCTGCAAAACCGTCCCCGGCCCATAATCGGATACATGGGTTCCGTGGACTGGCGAGTGGACACCGAAACGATATATGCAGCGGCCTGTCTTCTGCCGGAATACACGTTCT
>JANXLO010000261.1 GCA_025355115.1 Chthonomonadaceae bacterium | reverse complement strand
CCCGTCGCGACGTCCGGCTCTCCGAACCTTCGCGGGCATGTCAGTCTGGCCTGGGAGCTCGCGCCTCGACAGGACAAAAAGCGGGACTACCAGAAGGCTGATGCGTTTCTAGACGAGTTGAAGACGGCTGAAAAGTCGGGCGACTGGCCGAACTACATGGTGATGAGCCTCGGCGAAGACCACACGACCGGGCTGGTTCCAGGCTTCCCAACGCCCTGGGCGGCGGTCGCCTCCAACGATTTCGCTCTGGGCCGTATCGTGGAGGGCGTCAGCCATTCGAAGTTCTGGAGCTCGACGGCGATCTTCGTGATTGAGGACGACGCGCAGGCCGGGCCGGATCATGTCGATGCCCACCGCACGGTCGGCCTCGTAATCAGCCCCTATGTCCGTCGGCGCAGCATAGACCACACGCTCTACACGACGGCCTCGTTCCTCCGCACGATGGAACTCGCGCTCGGCCTGCCGCCTATGACGCAGTACGACGCTGGCGCCACGCCTCTTTTCCGATCCTTCACCGACCGCCCGAACGCCACAGCCTACGCCGCACTCGCGCCGCGCACCGACCTCGCCGCCATCAACCCAAAGAAGGGCGAAGCGGCGAAGCTCTCGCTCGCCATGGACTTTTCCGCCTACGACCGCTGCTCGCCCGACGCGCTCAACCGCCTGCTATGGCAGGCGATCAAAGGCGCAAAATCACCGTACCCCGCCCCTATGGCGGGCGCGCGAATAGCGGCTGCGCAAGCCCCCGCAAACCGAGGCAACTGATCAGATCGCCTGCTCCCGCTGGGTGATTGAGCAGGAATTCACTTCATCTCCTTGAGGGTTTGCTTCATGGCGGCTAGAAGCCGGGGAGTGTAGGTTTCGATGCTGCGGAAATTATGTCGCACCTGCGCTTCGGGCGTGTGAATGCCAGGAGAAAAGGGCTCCTTTGCTTCATAGGTAACGTTCAGCACGGCATTGATCGCCGTAGAGTTCAGATTTCGAAGCGCCTGGTGCAGCTTAGATTCGTACCAGTTATTCTGATAGCCATGCTGATGCTCCCATGTATCTGCCGCGCTGATCAGATGACGTAACGCCAGCTTTGGGTTTCCCTTCGTCGCAGTGACAGCGAACAGTTCCTCGGTCGCGGCGCGCAGGCGCAGCATCCTGGCTAGATCCAACAGAAAGCGCTGCGGATCGCCGAACAGCAGGCCCTTCAGACGGCCGCCTTCTAGGGCTCCGGCCGCGACACGTTCAAGCTTCGCGGCGGCGGTCGACATCGCGACCGGGTCACTGCCCGTCACCGTCTTCCAGCCTTCAACAATGAGGGCGCCATGACCCGGCAGGAGGTCTTCCGCGAATTGACAATAGTCTTCGTCCGTCAACGACTTACCGGTCGTGCCGCGCACAAAAGCGAAGATGTTGGGGAGTTGGACGCAGCACGTCTGTGCGTTCCCCATCACCCCACGCGCAGTGGGAGCATTGCCTCCTTCGTACGCGCTCTGCCCGCCGAAATTGGTCATCGGGAACGATGGCTCTGCCTCGATCCGCCCGTAATTGAAGCTGATGACCTTCTCGGAAATTCCGAGCTTCTCCGCATACGCCAGCCCGTTGGCCAGCCCCCACGGCTCCGGGTTTATCGCCTTGAGCTGCGTCAACGTATCCTGTTGCTCCTCTGGTGTTCCCAGCAACAGCTTCCCTGTCTCGTAGAATCGGCTCCATCCGCGCCAGCCGGCGTGCATCCAGTAGATCAGCTCGATGCCGGGACGCAGACGGTCGAACATCTTCCTATGCTCCGCCAACAGATGCACGAACTCGGCATTTGTGGAGCCGGGGTAGCAGCCGGGATCGCTGTCGATGATGGCGATGCCGTCCGCTTTTTGCAGCGGCTTCAAGAGCGTTTCGCGCCACCGAATCAGGCTTGACAGCGCGACAGGGTTTCCGGGATTTACCAGTTCATCGCAGTAGTAGTAGTGCCGCTTCTCGAACAGCGCACGGGAGTCCTTTCCATTGTTCGACCGGATATTGGGACAGAGGACGAGGTACGCCCGCATATGGAAATCTTCGTGCAGCATATCGATGACCTTGCCGAGCTTCGTCAGGTAGGCGCGGTCGCTGGGCGTCATCGGCTCCGGAATCGTCTCCAGCAGAGGCCAGATCAGAAACGTGTTGTAGCCCAGCTTTTGCAGTCCATCCGCCCAACCACGCCAGTCCTCAAGCGTCCACGTGCGCGCAGCATAGGGGTGATTATACGGCCAGTGCTGATGAATATAAAGGCCGACCATTCGATCCAAAGGTCTCTCCTGCGCTGCGGCCGGAGGAGTAGCCAGAGCTATAACGCCTGCCAACACGCCCAAAAAGAGCCCCGCCATCCATGTCCGCATCTGCAAACTCCTTTCCTGCATTCTCTCGCGTATTTGAGCCTATGTGCGAGTCTCCCCGAGTCATAGCCGCGGATTGTTTCCCTTATAGACCGTGTAACTCAGGCCTGTCAACCACGCCACAAATAGCTTAGCGGTACGGCGTAGAGATCGGCAGCGAAAGGGACTACTTTCGAGCCGGTGTAGAATACGACCCCGCGCACGAACTTTTC
>JANXLO010000227.1 GCA_025355115.1 Chthonomonadaceae bacterium | reverse complement strand
CCCGTCGGACGGCACTCCGCTGGACGTGGTGAAGGGCCTGACGAATCTCGGCGCGCCGCCTCCGTGCCCCATCTCCCCGATCCTGACAAAAGTCAGCTATCAGCCCAACTATGGCGTCATGACTTTTGTCGGGCTACCCGCCCCCTTTCCCGCCAATAGCCCAACCGCGCTCGCGTCTCTAAGCTATGTCACGGAGACCAGTCTGTACTCGGACTCTCTGGTCACAAAGGGCGATGCCAAGTTCCCCCAGTTTCTCTCCACACCTGTCATAGGACGGCATTCCAATACTGTAGTCTCAGTCTTCGCCGACGGTCATGCCAAGATTGTAAAAGTCAAAAACTACACGGATGCATCGAACAACCAGATCAGCGACAATGCCCTGGATGGACAGGTCTTCAAGGGCTATATCATCACCGACGCCGGCCCCTACTCCTCCCCTGCCAACCCCTTCCCCTACCAGTTGAAGGGCATTCCAGACAAGGACGCCTCGAGCAACTGGATCCTCAAATAGATCCACACGGTGAGTGATTCTACTTGCAAGGGTACGGAGCCGGAGAAAACTCCGACTCCGTACCCTTGCATCTAGATGATAAATTCACTCTCGAGAGTTACCCTGTGCGACCGTCCCGCAGATACTTCACATGTCCATCTAGATACACGCGATTGCGGCCTCCGAAGTGGACCGATAACCCCTTCAGCGCGGCAGGTACCGTGGATATTGTGCGAGGAAAATAGGGATCGGCTCCCATTTCGAGGTCGGAGGGGCCTTCGGGGAAGCCGTCCAGAGGATCGTTATTCGTCCTCATGTCTTCGACTGCCTGCTCTGGGGTCTTGCCCCAAAGATAGTTGAGCGGTGTTGGCGTGTCTGCACGGGCGAATCGCCACATCCAATAGTACGTCGAAGGCTTTCCCGAGCCCACGCTTATCGTCTGGGCCACCTGACTCAATCCTCCCATCGCTCCCTTCACACTGGGGCAAGACCAAATCTCCGTGTTTTGGGTGTAAGGTTGAAGCACTATCGCCGCCCAGCCACTTCTAGGGTCAGGCACAGGCCATCCCAGCCATGGATGATAGCCTCCAGGAAGACTCAATTTGAGGTCTTTGCGGTCGGGCAGACGCTCATCATAATCCTGAAGGTAGAGAACCATCGCCGTGCCGATCTGACGCAAATTGGATAGGCAGGCGGTCTGCCTGGCCTTCTCCCTCGCCTGTGCGAAGACAGGGAAGAGTATGGCTGCCAGAATCGCGATAATCGCGATCACGATAAGCAACTCGATGAGCGTGAATCCCCGCTTCCGCATCGCATCCTCTCTTCGCCTTCCGCGATCCCCTCTCCGTGCGTCCAAGGCTGACATTAGCGCACGCTCATCGCGCAGACGCAGTCTTCTTCTCGCCGGTGTAGGCAACGCGCCAGACTTTGTTCTGCACGTCGTCGGTGAATAGAAGTGCGCCGTCCTTCGCAACTGTAACGCCTACAGGACGGCCCCAAACGTCGCCATCAGGCGTGACGAAGCCAGTCACGAAGTCCTCGAACTCCCCTGTGGCATTGCCGTCGCGCATCGGAACACGCACTACTTTATAGCCCGTTCGATTTGCGCGATTCCACGAGCCGTGCTCCGCCGCGAAGCCCTCCAGGACATACTCTTTTGGGAACTGTCTGCCCGTGTAGAAAGTCATGCCGAGCGAAGCCATATGCGATTGCACCAACACGTCCGGCGTGATGACTCTGCTTTTCAATTCTGGTCGGGGATTCACCGCGCGCTCGTCTGGATGACCGCCCATGTAGAACCAGGGCCAGCCGTAGAAGCCGCCCTCCTGAACATGCGTGATGTAGTCCGGCACCAGATCGTCGCCCAGACCGTCCCGCTCGTTGACGGAGGCCCAGAGCTGCCCCGTGACGGGATGCACCGCGAGTCCGACCGCGTTTCGGATTCCGGATGCGAATACCCGCTCGTTCTTGCCGTCCGGCGTGAACTCCAGGATGTCTGCTCGCCGACTCTCATCGACTCCATTTTCATGCACATTTGTCAACGAGCCGACGGATACAAACATTCGTTTGCCGTCGCTGGAGAACTTGACGTCCCTCGTCCAGTGCCCTCCCCCTCGCAAGCGGCCGCCGCCAGGGATGTTGTCGACGAGCATCTCCTGCCCGCCGCTCGCCTTCAGATCACCGTTATGGTAAGGAAATCGCACGACGCTGTCAGTGTTGCCGATATATACATACTGCGGATTGGGGCCAGGCGGGTAGAATGCTATCCCGAACGGCTTGATCAGACCGTCGGCGAAGACGTTCCCTGTCTCAGGCTTGCCGCCCTTCCTTGCTCCACGAAACACCTTGACGCGACCGGGATTGCTTTCGACTACGAATACATCTCCATTCGGGGCCGTCGTCATCTGTCGCGGATTATCGAGCCCCGAGGCATACTCAGTGATCTCAAACCCAGCGGGGACTTTCGGCCATGCACCCTCGGGACGGGGAACGATCCGCGGCCCCCTGTCCACGGAAGGCGTCGCATACTTTTCAGGAAGATCATTGAGCGTGATCAGCCGGCGCACCCCAGGAGAATCGGTCGTCCAGTCGCCAAGCGCTGCCCGCCCGGTCAGCGTAGACTTTGCTGCCATGTTCCCTCGTGCGCCAGCATCTTTCGATTTAACGGGAAAACGGGGAGTCTGCTGCGCCACGCCGATGAGGACAGAACCGAGTAGTGCGATTGGAACAGCGGACAAGAGTACAGCTTGCGGAGTCTTGAGCGGAACATTGCGAATCCTTCGGGGAAACTTCATCGGGGAACTTCTCCTTACATCGTAAATCTAATCAGGTAAACAGCGTGGTTTAGGAAACCCAACAAAAGCTGATTACGTGGATCGGCTTAATTTTCAACGCATAGCGTATTCAAAAAGTTTCCTCGCCAAGCAGCGATAATGCAAAAAATCTTGGTGAGCGAGGAACGAAAAATCTAGTGTTCCGCCTGTCGCGCTATCGAAAGAGTTGTGGACAGGCGGAATTCGTAAAGCTCGACAGAGCGGTCGTCCTAAAGTGTAAAATGTGGCGGCAGCCTCCCTGAAAAACAGCTTGAGCTCTGCCGGATAGCGGCAGAGCTCAAGCTGTTTCGAGAGAAGGCGGAGGGTGCGACTGCTACTCCGTCATCGCGGGCGTCGAGGGCGGCGAGGCGATGAGGGACTGGTCGTCCACAATCGAGCCGCGTTTGCTGAACATGACGGCTCCAGTGAGGAGAGCCAGACAGATCACCACGACCGTAACACGGACGGGGATGGGAATGTCCTGGATGACGATCCCGGCGATCAGGATGCCCGTCAGGTTCATGACCTTGATGAGCGGGTTGAGCGCTGGCCCAGCAGTGTCCTTGAAGGGATCTCCGACAGTGTCGCAGATGACGCCCGCCTCATGGTTTTTCGTTCCTTTGCCGCCGAAAAGACCGTCCTCAATCTTCTTCTTAGCATTGTCCCACGCCCCGCCGGAGTTGGAGAGCAGCACGGCC
>JANXLO010000189.1 GCA_025355115.1 Chthonomonadaceae bacterium | reverse complement strand
TGCATCCTCTGGCGTTGCCCCCTCCCCTAGTGCCGCTTTGAGGGCATGGACTACAGCAACGGGATCGTCCTGAAGCAGGAGCTCGACAAGCTTTGAACGCCCTTCCCAGTTGCCTGCGGAACGTCCAGTTTCAAGGATTAGCGGCAGTTCGGCGAACGCATCCCAGAGAAGCTGCGCGAGATCTATGGGATGCCTCCAGTTCGATAGCTCTTCGCTTCGTAAAGCGTTGGACAGTCCGGGAATGAGGCTCGGAAGCACCTGTCCTGCGTGTGACCACCCGATGAGGTCGAGCATTTCGAAGGCTTTGTTAACGAAGTCGAGAGTATGCCCGCCGTTCATGTAGAGGTGGTCGGTGGCGGCCGTATAGAGCATATCCGCGATGACAGGCATGGGATGTCCGGCTGCGATCGCGGTGGCGAGAGTGCGTTCGGCTCCGTCCGCGTTGCGCACTTCGAGGAAATCCCGCAGCCAGCGCTTCAGCACCGCAGGGTCACGGTCGTTTCCCGGCAGTGGGTCGAGAGGAACGTCAGGCGACTGACCGGCGATCTGGCCTGCGACGCTGACAAGGCCCTGATAGAGGGCGCGGGGACGATCCTCCGCATCTAGGAAGGGCAGAATGTTCGCCATCGCTGTCAATATCGTGAGGCCGGAGCCCCAGCCGACGCGGGTAAGGCGAGTCCCGAAATCTGCACCGACTTCGACGGCTATGGCGTCCGGTGCGCCCGCAGCTTGCAATCCGATAAGAGACTTGGCGATGATCAGCCGCAGATTCTGCCTCATGCCATCCGCCAGTCGAGAGCGGTGCCGCTCGACAGGAGGCAGTGCAGGGGGCGCCACATTGACCCACACCTGACCGACCTCGATCTTGACGGGATAGGCTCGCACATCGTCCGCCCAGGGATCGAACGTTCCCCCGCTGACTAGGTCGAAGCGCGCATGATGCCAGTGGCAGGTGAGCAGTCCGCACTGAATGCTGCCCTGATGCAGCGGGAAGCCCATATGCGGGCATCGATTGTCGATCGCGTAGAGCGCGCCATCGTGTCGGAAGAGAGCGACGGTCTGGTCCTCGATCTGCACTACCCGGCTTCCCTCTGCATCGATTTCGTCAAGTTTGCCGGCGGGCAGCCAGCGGGGTTCAAGTGGTTTAGCTGTCATGAACGGACTCCTTCAGCAGGACATGAGGCGTATATTACGCGGCGTGAGCTTACCCTTCTGGAATGAGTCGATGCACCAGCAGGCGTGGCCCGTCATGCGCAGCGGTTCGAGCAGAGACGGAGGCAAATTCTGCGCGGCGGCATTGAAGAACTCTCCCGTGTCTGCGTTCAACAGCCATACCCAGCCCGCCTCCAACCCCATAAGCTCCGCAACCAACGCCAAGGTTTTTGAAAGGGGCCTTCTGAATATCAGAAGTGCTGTTCAGTGCCTCTGATAATTCGTTCAGGATTTTCAGATTCTGCGTCTGCGTGCGGCGGAAAGGCATTTGCTACTCCCTGTGCGACCGGCACTACTCGGCGTCGGCAGACATGGGGTGTAGAAGTTCGATGACAGCAGCTCCATAGGAGGCGAGCTTGGCGGGGCCGAGGCCAGGGACGAAATTCAGTTCGCCGAGGGTTCCAGGATTGAGATGTGCTATCGAGCGCAGAGTGCTGTCATGAAAAATGACGTAAGGAGGTAACTGAGCGCGCTGCGCTTCAATTCGCCGCCATGCGCGCAACCGCTCGAATCGGTCGTCCTCGTCCTCGGTGACCGGAGCCACTGCGTCGTAGGCGCGACTCTCGTTGACGGAGCGGGCAGTCCTCACGGGACTCGCTGTGAAGGAGTTCGGCAGGATGGGCTGCTTCGCTTGCAGAGCTTCGAGGCCAGCAGGTGTGAGGCGAAGCAACGAGTATTCGGAGTCCTCCGTAATCGCCAGCAGATCGCGACCTACGAGAGTGTCCGTATGAGCTCGAACCAGTCTGAGAGTCATTCCAGCCAACGCGCCAAAGCCTTCGCAGCGCTCTTTTTGAACGGAGCTGTCCGCCGCCCCGGTGAGGACTTTTGCCAGACCCGTGCGTCCAAGCGGATAGGGAAGCGAGCGCACGGTCGCCAGGATAGCCAGCCCGAAATCGGGCACGATGTCGGCGGTCGGGGGCACAGGCTTTGCCGCGATGCGGTCTCGCTTGATACCAAGGCAGTTGTCGCAGGCCGTGCCGCAGGCATCCAGCTCCTGCCCGAAATGAAGTGATAGGGCGACATGACGGCAGTCGCTGCCCTCGGCAAAGGCGACCACTTCGGCTAGCCGAGCGTCGGCATGCAAGCGACGAGTCTCCAGCAGTCGCTCCAGTTCCGCCCGCGCACCGACCGGAGCTCTGAGCATGGCGATGCGCATATCTCTCCCGGCATCGGACGTGCGCCGCACCAGCTCGGCCCGCTCCAACAGGCTGAGGGCGACACGCATTTTGGTGCCTATGGCCGGATCCGGCTCTCCGCCGTCCGATGCCGCCACCTCCAGCGTCTCCGGGGCGACGATGCCTTCACCCTTCCCAAGCTCCGCCTGGAGCGCCTTGTACACGCGCCGAACGGTCTCGATCTTGACGTCGCCCTGTCGGTTCCACCGGCTCAAACTTGCCTTGTCAGAGGCGGCGTAGAGCAGTACGCATCTTGACGGCTTGCCGTCCCGTCCCGCTCGTCCCGCCTCTTGGGTGTAGGAGTCGAGCGATTCTGGCAGTGTGAAATGGACGACCAGACGAACGTTCGGCTTGTCCACTCCCATGCCGAATGCAACCGTCGCGACAATGATCCGCGTCCGGTCGAGCATGAATGCTTCCTGTGCCGCCTGGCGTTCGTCGCGCTCCATTCCGGCATGATAGTGCCCCGCGGGAAGACGCTGACGGCGGAGAAAGTCGGCCAGTTTCTCGCATCGGTCGCGGGAGTTCGCATAGACGATGGCTGGCCCCGGCGTCTCCCGGCAAAGCTCCGCCAATCGCTTCATTTTGTCGTCTATGTTTGCGCATGGGATGGATTCGAAATGAAGGTTGGGTCTGAAGGCAGGGGCGATGATCTGCTGGAGGTCGCGACCGAGCTGCGCGCCGATCTCTGCCTGCATCTCAGGCGTGGCGGTGGCTGTAAGGGCGAGGAGAACGGGCCGCTCAGACTGCCCGCTGGACGGGTAAGGATCGTGCTCGCTGGGCTCGACGGGCTGAAACCGCTCGAGAGCTTTGCGAATGAACAGGTAGTCAGGGCGAAAATCGTGGCCCCACGCGCTGACGCAGTGCGCCTCGTCCACGACAACCAGCGAAAGTCCGACGGAGTCGAGCAGGCGCAGAAACCCCTGCTGCCTCAGCCGCTCGGGAGCCGCGTAGATCAGCTTAATCTCGCCCGCCTGAATTGCCGCGATTCGGCGAGCGGCCTCATCACGATCAAGGCTGCTGTTGAGGAGTGTCGCCTGCGGGTAGACGGAGGGAGGCAAGCCATCCAGCTGATCCTTCATGAGAGCGATCAGAGGAGAGATGACGAGAGTCGGACGCGGCAGGAGCAACGCGGGGAGCTGGTAGCAAAGCGATTTGCCCGCGCCGGTAGGGAGCACTCCGAGCGTGTCGTCACCCGCCAGCACGGAGCGGATGATCTGCT
>JANXLO010000169.1 GCA_025355115.1 Chthonomonadaceae bacterium | reverse complement strand
GGCACCAGGGGGTCGACGGTGGTTATGATGTCAACATAGCCGCTTGACGCGGAGAATCCGGTGACGCCTGCAGCGACCCAGCCGTTCGTCACAGCCTCAGAAAGAGTGACCGCATCGCCGCCCAGGTAGGACACGGAAATGTCCTGTGAGACGACGTTGAGATTGGCATTGTAGGGCGACCCTATCTGATTCCAGCCGAAAAGAAGCGGAACGGAGATGTCCTTGTCGACGTCCGTGCGCAGTCCGCTGATAGTTGGATTGAGATTGCTGTTGAAGCTGCTCCATAGCCCATAGCCAGGCTGATACAACGGCAAGGACGGGTAGCGCTGGTATTTGTCTGTGGAGTTGAGGTCCTGGCGATACTGAGCGAGCAGCAGCGAGTCCGGCTTCACGCCGAGAACCTTCGCCATATCGCCGCTCAACGGCTTGATGGGCAGCGAGATCATCTGCGGCCCTGCCTGAAAGACATGCGTGAGAGTGTCCGTGGGGCCAGGGGCGACCAGTTTGAAGATTGGAGCAGAGGCACCCTTGCGGTGAAAGACGTTGCGCTGATAGGTAATGGCAGAGGCGCCTGCCGGAGTGAGCACGAGAACGTCTCTGCTGAACGCATTGGTGGGCCCGCCCTGGCCTCCGAACTCCCCTTGCGCGACGGTAAGCGTCTGCCCCGTGCCGCTGTCGAACTGGACCCTGAGACTGCCACTGTCCGCGCCTACCACAACGCCGGAGAAGTCGTTGGGTGCGGCGACCGTGCCGGTCTGGCCGGCGGGGAAATAGACGCGGGCATACTCACGATTGACGGGAAAGTCCATCGCGATGCGCATCTGATCCTTTGGGGTTCCGCCGATGTTGGTGAAGAAGGGCGCGACTGTGCCGAACCCGTTCGTGACAGGGACTGCGTCGGAGGCGAAGCCCAGAAATAGCCGGTTCTGAAAAGTGAAGTCCCAGTAGATTGGATTGACGATGCCGCTCAGGTCGGTCTCATCGCCAAGGCCAGCCGGAGTCAGCGAAGTGTTGTAGTAGACCAGGAAGGCTGCCGCGCCGCTGTCGTCGCCTTGCGTGTTGGAGGGAAACGTCGGCTGGACAGCGACATACAGCTTCGGGCCAGGAGTCACGCTGGTGTCCAGGATAAACTGCTGCTCGTACCACTGGTCGAACGGCTGCGCCTCGACCATGGGCAGAACGCCGCGCACGATGCTTCGAAGCGCGGTGATGTCGTTCGCTGTAGAGACATTCGCCGAGTCCACGTCGAAGTAGGCTGCGTTGAACTGCTTGAAGAAGTTCGGGTTCTCAATGTAGCATTTCAGCCAGGCAGTGGAGGACATCTGAAGACGAGGGATCAGCATTCCCGAGAGCGTCGTCGGGCTAAAGGCCCGATTGCTTTTGGTCGGCGGCGTGAACGTGTTGTTGCCGAGCGCAGGCTGATTCAGAAGGTCGTAGTAGGGCGTATAGTAGAAGCCGTTGG
>JANXLO010000145.1 GCA_025355115.1 Chthonomonadaceae bacterium | reverse complement strand
GCAGGAACAGGTCGGGAAGGATCGCGCCGGAGTCGCCATAAGTTGTGGCGCGGGTGAGGGCCGACTCCAGGGCGGATTGCCACTGCCCAACGGAGTGGACGCTCGCAGTCAAGTCCTCACGAGCCAGACGGACAGTCCCTTCGGAGTCGAGGACGCGGAAATGGCGGCGCTCACGGCGCATCAGCCCGAACAGTGCCTTCTCCGTCAGCACCCCCTCGAAGACCCGCCAGCCGCCGACCTGGGCGATGGCCTTGACGCTCTGTGCGCCGATGGCCGCCGCGGCGATGGCCTGGAGCTCCGGCTCGGTGAGAGACTGGCTTCGGGCGTCTCGGGCGCGCAGCTCTGTCGCGCCGGTCGCCGTCGCCCGGACAAGATTGCGGACGGGGTCTATCTCCACATGCACCTCGATCGTGCCTTCCGCCGCGCCGGAGCGCAGGGCCGCCTCCTCCGCCTCGCGCCTTATTCGCAGGAGGTCTTGCTGGGAGGGCGCGGGCAGAATGCGCTCGACCGTCTCCCGCACGAGTGCCAGGGCGACCCCGATGGGCGAGATCACCTCGTGATTGCGCGCCAGCCTCCACGTCATGCCGAGGGTCTCCGCGAGAAACGGAACCAGCGCGCCTGCTCCGCCCCCGCCCCCCACCAGCGTCGTGGCGCGCCTTTCCAACTCGTAGCGCGCGAGAAGGGCTTCCACGACTGGCGCTGCCTTTGCCGCGGCCACTCGAAGCGCCTCTCTCGCCGCCTCCTCAGCAGAGATCCCCAGCCGCTCCGCCAGCGGCGCGAAGGCCAGTCGTGCCGACTCCGCGCTCCCGTAGGCGTAGTGCACCGGCAGGACATATCCCAGCAGATTGGCGGCGCAGGCGGTCGTCAGGGCAAAGAGCTGCCCGGTCGCGCAGCGGACGCGGAGGTAGTCGGCAGGGTCTCCGGGGCGGGGCGCGAAGCTCTCCAAAACAGGCTCGACTATCTCGGAGGGCTGAGCGTAGACTGCGTAGTCCAAACCAGCGATGTGCGCGCTGCGAGGGCCGACGTCGGCGATCCGCCCGTTGACGAGCCGCAGCATCGAGCCGCCCGCGACCCCGACAGTCCGCACGTCCAGCGAGCGGACGTAGGTCTTGTGCCCGCCTACTTCTGCGTAATCGACCATGACCCGCCCGTCTCGCACCGCGCTGACGTCGGTGCTCGTCCCGCCGACCTCCAGAAATAGCCCCTGCGACACCTTCTCGTACATCAGCGCGCCCGCCACACCCGCGGCAGGCCCCGAGAGCAGCGTCAGAATAGGCCGTCGGCGCACTTCACCGACCGTCATCACGCCGCCATCGCAGCGCATTATCATCAGCGGGGCCGGTATTCCTGTCCGCCGGACCGAGGCTTCGGTCATGTCCGCTGTCTCGACCATGCGCGGCAGGATCGAGGCATTTACTACCGCTGTTCGCGTCCGCACCCGCAGCCCATAGAGGCTCGAGATCTCATGCGTCCCTGTCGCGGGCAGGCCCTCCGCCTCCGCAACAGCCATAATTTTGCGCTCCAGCGCAGGGTCATCGACGGAGAACGCGGAGGCCGCGACGATCACACCCGCGCCCTTTTCGCGCAACAGTCGCACTGCCGGGCCGAACTCCTCAGTCTCGACGAACGCATGGGACGTCTCCAGCTGTTTGCCCGGCGCAAGCTCGATGCT
>JANXLO010000093.1 GCA_025355115.1 Chthonomonadaceae bacterium | reverse complement strand
ACCCCGAGCAGAATTCGACCTTCAACGATCACTATCTGGAGGTCGATTACGACCTCTCCAATGTGATGTTCATCACGACCGCAAATCTGCTTGACCCAATCCCTGCCGCGCTGAAAGATCGAATGGAGGTGATCCAGTTCGCAGGCTATACGGAAGAGGAGAAGTTCGCCATCGCGGTGCAGTTCCTCGTCCCGAAGCAGTGCAGCGATCATGGCCTTACCGCTGAGCATATCACGATAACGGACGCTGTCCTGCACAAACTCATCCGAGAGTACACCCGCGAGGCGGGCGTCCGCAACCTTGAGCGTGAGATCGCGACGCTCTTCCGCAAAGTGGCTCGTAAGGTCGCGGGAGGGCATACCGATTCCGTCTGCATCGATGTCGAGGATTTGAAGGACTATATCGGCAAGCGGCGCTATCGCTTTGGCGTCATGGAAGAGCAGGACGAGGTCGCCGCGGCAACCGGACTGGTGTACACCGAGTTCGGGGGCGACATCATCACTATAGAGGTCAGTCTGTTGAAGGGGAACGAGGGGCGTATTCAACTGACGGGTCAACTGGGCGACGTGATGAAGGAGTCGGCTCAAACCGCTCTCACTTTTGTACGCTCCCGTGCCTCAGTCCTCGGACTGGACGAAGATTTCTACCGAAAGCTGGACATTCATATCCATGTCCCTGCCGGAGGCATTCCCAAGGACGGGCCTTCGGCCGGCATAACGATGGCTACAGCTCTCGCCTCCGCGCTCACGAACCGTCCTGTCCGAAAGGAGATCGCCATGACTGGAGAGATCACTTTGCGGGGCAGGATTCTACCTGTCGGCGGTATTAAGGAGAAGATGCTGGCGGCGCGGCGCGCAGGGATCCGCAAAGTGCTGCTGCCGCTCGACAACGAGAAGGATCTGGAGGATCTGGCGGACAGCGTCCGTGAGGAGATGGATTTCCATCTCGTCTCACATATGGATGAAGTGCTCGAATTAGCCCTTCTGCCAATAGCGAGGGAACAGGCATAAATGCAGGGGCCATACGCGTCACATCGTGGACATATCAGGCGAAGGTGATCGTGCTGAACATACCTGGTGGAAAGACGCAGGCTGCCTCCTCTTCAGAGCGTCCGCTGCCAACCAGGAAGTCCGAGGGCCCGTCGAAACCTCCAAAATAGCCGCTGATCCCTCAACATTTTGCTGGCCAGCCAACGCGGAGAGTGATATGTTCATCAAGTGAGTTTTTATTTCAGGAGAGATGCTTATGTCTGGAACGGAAGAGATAGATAAGTCAAAAGTGCTGGTGCTGGAGGACGACCTGATGTTCTCTGTTCGCATCGAGAAGACGCTGACACATCTGGGCTATGCGCCAACAGTGTTCACGAATTCGGAGGAGGCGATTGCCTTCGCAGAAGAGCACGCAATCTGTCTGGCTCTGGTCAACTTCAGCAGTGAGCAGCAGTCGCCGGGCGAAGTGGTGAAGCGCATCAAAGCTCAGCCCAATCCCCCGCCTGTCCTCGGCTACTGCTCCCATGTCAACATGCCGCAGATACGCCCGAACGCTATGGCATCCGGCTGCAATCTGCTTGTCGCCAACTCCGCCCTGACGATGCGCTTGCCGCAGCTGGTCACGAGAATGCTCGATGGAAAGACCGTCAGTTCGGAAGAAGAGGATCTGTGAAGGTGTCGCCGGGGGAGATGCGGAGGCCGCGGGCCCAGGCGTCGGCTGCCATGCGTTTGCCGTTTTCCGGCTGCGTTTCGGTGAGGAGGAGCGCTGTGCTCTGCCCGGCCGATACGAGAAGCCCTGGCGGACGCTTCGAGATGCCGAGAATCGTGCCGGGAGGCGTGGATTCAATCTGGAGAGAAGCCACTTCAGATGACCAGATTTTTAAGCGTTTGCCGTTGATCTCAGCGACCGCTCCTGGACGTGGAGCAACGCCGCGAATGCGATGGTGGAGGGCTTCCGCAGGCTCCTTCCAACGAATGCAGGCGTCCTCCAGCGTTAGGGCGGGGGCAAACGTTGCCAGAGAGTTGTCCTGCGGGCGGCGGGGAACGGTGCCGTTCGCCAATCCCTCCAGGGTCTCGATTAGCAGGCTTGCTCCGAGTACAGCGAGCTTGGGGAATAGGGTTCCAGCGGTGTCGTCGGGCTCT
>JANXLO010000027.1 GCA_025355115.1 Chthonomonadaceae bacterium | reverse complement strand
CAAAGCTGCTGGAGACGGGCAGTTCCATGCCTACCCATCTCTACTCATGTGGCCCAATGCCAATGCTCCGCGCCATAGGGGAAATCGCCCGCGCTCACAATCTTCCGTGTCAGCTCTCAATTGAGACTTCCATGCCATGCGGCATTGGGCTGTGTCAGGGTTGTGCGGTGACGATAAACGATCCATCCCAGCTAACCGGCTCGCGATGCGCCCTTGCATGCGTCGAAGGGCCGGTATTCGATGCGCATGTTCTTCGCTGGTGATTGCCCGCTAGCTCAGGCCAGAATGTCCTTCTGGACTACCCCATGAACGTCCGTCAGGCGGAAATCACGGCCGCTGTATCGATAGGTGAGCTTCGTGTGATCCATCCCCATCAGATGCAAAATTGTGGCGTGGAGGTCGTGGACATGCATCCGGTTTTCGACGGCGTTGAAGCCGAACTCATCCGTCGCCCCGTATGCCAGACCGCCCTTTACCCCGCCTCCCGCCATCCACATCGAGAATCCGGTGCTATGATGATCGCGCCCCTTCGCGCCCTGTGACGTCGGTGTGCGGCCGAACTCTCCGCCCCAGATGACCAGAGTGTCGTCCAGCATTCCACGTTGCTTCAGGTCTTTAAGAAGAGCTGCGATTGGCTTGTCGCTTTTTCTGGCATGGTTGCGGTGATTCAGAATGTCGCCGTGATCGTCCCAGGACTGCCCGTCTCCGTAGTAGATCTGGGTCATTCGAACGCCGCGCTCCGCCAGACGACGAGCCATAAGGCAGGCATTGGCAAACTCCCCTTCGCCGTACATCTCTCGGGTCGCCTTCGACTCTTTGCCGATGTCGAAGGCGTCCTGAGCCTCGAACTGCATCCGAAAGGCCAGTTCGAGCGCGGAGATGCGGGCGTCCAGCTGAGGATCGTGGTCGTGCGCTCCAAGGTGCATCCTGTTCATCTGCTGCATCAGATCGAGCTGTTCCCGCTGATCGCTCTGCGTCAGGTAGCGGTTCTCCACGTTTCGCAGTATTTTCTTGGGATCCGTCTCACGGTTGTCGATATGCGTTCCCTGGTAGACGCCCGGCAAAAAGCTGTTGCTCCACAGCTGTGGCCCGACCACCGGCTTGCCAGGGCAGAGCGCCACGAAGCCCGGCAGATTCTGGTTGCTGGTTCCGAGTCCGTACGTGATCCACGATCCCAGGGAGGGGCGGATGGGCTGCATATTTCCGGAGTTCATCATGAGCAGCGCAGGCTCATGGTTCGGATTGTCGGTATACATCGAGCGGATCACGCAGATGTCGTCTATGCATTTGCCGACCTCGGGGTAGAGCTCCGTCACCTCAATGCCGCTCTTGCCGAAGCGTTCGGTTTTGAACGGAGAGGCCATGAGCAGGCCGGAGTTTTTCTTCCCGCCTATCTTGATGGGGTCAGGACTCTGGCCGGCGTATTTAGCAAGAGACGGCTTGGGGTCGAACGTATCGACGTGTGATGGTCCGCCGTTCATGAAGAGGAAAATTACGCGCTTGGCTTTTGCCGGGAACATGGGCGGGCGCAAATTGAGTGTATAGGATCTACGGGCAGCGCCCGGTGCCGCCGTGCCGGTCGCCGCGCCAGCCCCTGCGTTGAGCATGCTGCTGAGGGCGAGTGCGCCGAATCCGCCTCCGATGCGGCATAGCATATCCCGGCGCGAAGGCAGCGCGTCAGAGCGGTGGACAAGCAGGCTGTCGTCAGGTTTTTCAGTCATCTGTTCGATCTCATTTCCCGAAAATGGTTTTTTCAGTCAGGCAAGCTGGACTGCCGTGCAATCAAATCCCAGCTTTGTCTTTAGCGAACGCGCCTCGAAACTTCAGTCCACGTACAGAAACTCATTGGCGCTCAGCAACGCCTGTGAGTACTGCTCCCAGCGTGAGAGTCGGCTCGGCTTCTCTGAATTGACGGGCACATACTGTGATGCCGCCCTCTCCGGTGCAGAGGAGTCTGAGGACGTAACGCCCGCCACAAGTGACGGAGGCTTCGGGCCTTTGAGAAATGCCAGGCCCATCGCGAGCTCTGCTTCGGCAGGCGGCCTGCTGTAGGCTAGCAGGTAAGCTCGACTAATCCTTGCCCTGTCCGTCTCTTTGGGGTCGGAGTTTAGCCGCGCTGCAAACGCCTTAGCCTGCTGCACCATGAACTCGCTGTTCAGCACGAATAGCTGCTGCATCGGAACCGTCGTCGCCATCCGAGCATCCGTCGTGGCGTTCGGGTCGGGGAAGTCGAACAGGCGCAGCATCGAATCCAGATCGTGACGGCTGACGGCGGCATAGTAGGTGCGGCGACGGTTGTCGGATGAGGATAGCGAAACGGACGGCCCGCCTACTGATGCATCGAGACGGTCAGTGACAGCGAGCATAGCGTCCCGCCAAGCCTCGATCTCCAATCGACGACGACTCGCCCGCCAGACATAACGATTGTCTGGATCGATCTCTTCGCAACTCGGATTGCGGGCCGCGCTCATCTGATAAGAGGCGGAAAGCATGATCTGGCGATGCAGCTTCTTCATTGACCAGCCCTCATCCATGAACTGCTTCGCGAGATAGTCGAGTAGCTCCGGATGCGTGGGCGGCTCACCGAGCAGGCCGAAATTGCTTGCGGTGCGCACGAGCCCGACTCCGAAGTGGTGCTGCCAAATGCGATTGACCATAACCCGTGCTGTCAGTGGATTGCTCCTGTCTGCGATGGCATTCGCAAGCTCTAAACGTCCGCTGCCGTGGATCACAGTGGGACTGCTCTCACCGGAAAGTATCGCTAAGAATCGGCGCGGCGCCTCTTCGCCGGGGGTATCCGGGTTGCCGCGCAGAAGCACAGGCATGTTCGCGGGCTTCGGCCCCTCGGCAAGGGCATGGACGAAAGCGCCCATTTTCAGCCGTTCGAGAGCTGCCTTGATGACAGCGTAGTGCACCTTTGGGTCGCCTACGAGGAGCTTTTCGAACTGGTCTTTCGGAATTGTGAGTACGCCCTGGTCACCGACGATCTCCTCGAGCGAAGCGGCATCGGGCTTTCCTAACGGCATTACGCCACTGCTAGCTTTGCGACGTTTGATAAGATCGAGCAGAGCGGCCTGACAGTCCTGAGAGACCTTTCTGGCCTCCGCCAGAGCAGGCTCGGAAGCGGACAGGTCTGCATGGGCGTCCTGGCGCTTGAGCATCTCCCTCCATCGAGTCAGCAGAGGGCGGTCTTTGTCCGAAGCCACGTAACTCATCCAGCGATCGAGGACGATGCTCTCGACGCCCTCCGTCGCAGCAAACTTTTCTGTGGCCA
>JANXLO010000746.1 GCA_025355115.1 Chthonomonadaceae bacterium | reverse complement strand
GCCGCTCTACGGCGACATGAGCGTTGGGGTGCAGCACGCCGCGATACGCGCGGACGGCAAGCGGCATGTCCTTCTCGACGCGGGCACCCCCATCGGCACCATGATCAACGGTCAGCGCATCGAGGCGGGCAAAGAGCAGTTGCTTCGCGACGGCGACATGATTCAGGTTGGGCAGCACCGCATCCTGTTCCGGGAGAAGGCCACTCAGAACAAATTCGCGCACCATCCCCTGGACGAGCCGAAAAGCAAGCCCGGCGCGGCCTCCTCCGTCCCGATGCCCTCGCATCTCTGCCCCTTCTGCGGTGCGCCGAAGGATGTGACGGGAAAATGCCTCTGTTCGTTGGGCAGCGCTGGCAATCCTGGAGACACCCTCGGCGCAGCGGGCATGGGAATGAGCGGCGGCATGAACCCGAATCCCGGCTTCGGAGCGCCTCTCGACATGAGCGGCTTCAGCGGAAATCCCGCGCCCGCCTACGGAAATGCGCCATCCGGATTCAACGCTCCAATGCCCGGCTTCGGCGGGCCAGCGCCAGGCGCGGCGTCGATTGGGCAACTCATCGGCGCGGAGGGGCCGTACGCCGGGCAGGTGTTCCCGCTCCCTCTCCCGAATAGCACTGTGGGCCGAGAGACAAACTGCGACATCGTGCTCTCCGCCGACACCACTATCTCGCGGGCACATGCCAATCTAGTCAACGAAGGCGGCATCTTCGTGGTGTACGACAATGGCTCCTCCAACGGGACTTTCGTTAATGGGATGCGTTTGACTGGCCCGGTCGCTCTCGCGCCCGGCGATATCGTTCAGTTCGGCGGCAGCAAATTTCGCTTCGAGTGACGGCAGAGCTCCATTCACAGCAGGATTGTATAGCCTTCGGAAAAGAGGGACACAATATGGAAGATCGCACACAGATAATCGGTGGGCCGGGGATGCCGAGTGCGCCCGGCGGCGCTCAGCCAACCGTCATCGGCGGCACGCGCACGCAGATGGGCATGGGCCGCACTCAGATGGGCGGAAGCGACCCGATGCGCACACAGATGGGCGCGCCGATGCAGACCATCGAGGTCGAGTGCGTCCCCGGAAACCGCTATGGTATGGCCGCTGAGACGGGACGGGAGCATGCGCTGATCGTCGTGAAGGCGAGCGGGCAGCAGCTCGGTCGCCGCGCCCCGATCAACGTCTGTCTCGTGATCGACCGCTCTGGCAGCATGGAGGGCGAGCCGCTCGAGTACGTCAAGCGCGCCTGCGAATACGTCGTCGACATGCTGGAGCCGAACGACATCCTCTCTATCGTCACGTTCGAGGAGCAGGTCGATGTGCTCATGCCCGCCCGCCGTATCGTCAATAAGGCGCTCGTCAAGGAGCATATCCGGCGCATGGAGGTCGGCAACACGACGAACCTCTACGATGGGCTGGTCGCTGGCTGCATGCAGATTCAATCCGTCATGGCGCAGACTCCCGGCTATGTTAATCGCGTTCTGCTCTTGACGGATGGCGAGCCGACTGCTGGCCTGAAGGACTTCAACTCGATCGTGCAGCAGGTGGGCCAGCAGAAGGCGCAGGGCATCACGATCACCGCGCTGGGCTTCGGCAGCGAGTACAACGAGGAGCTGATGGCGGGGATTGCCCGGCGCAGCGGCGGCAACTACTACTATATCCAGCGCCCCGACCTCATCCCCGAGGTGTTCCGCCGCGAACTTGAGACCCTGATGACCATCGTCGCCCGCAATGTGCGTGTGCGCCTTACTCTGACTCGCTGGTCACAAATTCGGCAGGTCTACGGGCAACAGCCGGCATTTCAGGGCCGAGTTGTGGAGGTGCCGTTGCCCGACATCGAGCGTGGAACGGTGCGCACTGTGCTCGCCGAACTGGAGTTCGACAGGCGGCCCGCCGGAACGTATCGCGTCGCTAAGGTCGAAGTGCTCTACGATGACGTCGTGAACAATCGACCGTCTCAGGCAGTCGGTGACCTGGTATGCGATTTCGTCACCGACCGCGCACTATTCACCTCTGGGGTCAACCAGATCGTCAGAAATGAGCTCGACATCGCCAACGCTTCGCAGAACCTGCAGCGCACGATGATGGGAATGCGGACGCAACAGCTCACTTCGATGGGTGCGATGCAGGAGCTCCAGAAGACCCGCACTATCCTGATGCAGGCGGGACAGACAGGACAGGCGCAGGAGGTGACCATGGCGATACAGGCCCTCCAGTCCGGCGGCAACGCGGAGAAGACGCTGATGGGAACGATGTTGAATCTCGATCAAGGCAAAAGGTAGGGGAGAAGAGCGATGAGCAATATCGAGGCAACGCGAGTCATGGGAGCGGTCACCGCGGATCGTACCCAGGTGCTCCAGGCCGGCAACGCACCAGGGCAGACCGGCGGCGACCCAATGCGGACGCAGATGGGCGGCACGATGGTCTGCCCTATCTGCCGCTCCGCCACGCCGTTGATGGAGCCGTTCTGCGGCGACTGCGGATTTCTGCTGACTTCCGCGCCGCCGGAGGAGACGACTCTGCCGCCGCAGGAAGCCGCTCCCGCTGAGTTGGTCGATTTGACGGATGGGCGGCGGTTCCGCCTCAACTTAGGGGTTAACACCGTCGGGAGGCAGGGCACGGATGTCTTGATCATCGACTCGACGATCTCGCGCAGTCATGCCCGCATCACCCTTGAAAACGGCAGCGTCGTCGTGGAGGATCTGGGCAGCAGCAACGGCACCAAAGTTGGCGACCTGCGGATCGGCGCCAACCAGCCGACCGTAGCTCCAGCGGGAACTATTCTGAAGTTCGGCAATTGGCAGGCGCGGCTTGAGATAGGTACTGTCGCCGCGGGAGACGCGGACAAGACAGTGTTCCTAGGAGGAGATAAGACGCTCGTCAGTATTCCGGCGACGGACGAGCGCACACTGCCTGGAGGCCCGCCTGTTGGCGCGGGCACGGAAGTCTCCTTCCCGCCAATGACCGAAGGCGAGGATGCCGGGCCGTCCGTTGCGAGGCTGCGCAACCAGCAGGGTCCCTCCCCAGACATACACATCACGCCCGATCTGGTCACTATAGGGCGAAGGGCTGGCAACACGGTAATTCTGCCAAACGACGCCTTCATCTCCGGACGCCATGCCACGATCGTCACCGACGAGACCGGCACTTACCTCACAGACGTGGGCAGCACCAACGGCACGTTCGTCAACGGGGAGCGACTGACGGTCGATGAGCGGCAGCTGTTGCTGGAGGGCGATGAGATTCAGCTGGGCCAGACGCGCTACCGCTTCGAGCCTGCCGCGCCAGCGCCTGCGGAGTCAGTCGCCGATCCCGACCTCTATGCGGAAGGGGCCGGGCTGGAGACCTCCGTTGCGGCGGAGAACCACTCAGAATGAGCGAAACCGAAACCAATACCAACGCGGCGGGCGAGAGCCAGGAGCCGACCGCGAAGTTCGAGCGCTCCGATCTGGTGCGTGGATGGCGCGAGTACGAGGCGGTTATGCCGCGTTGTGTCCCCGTCTTAAAGTTCGCCGCCAAGACCGATATGGGACAGGTGCGCGAGAACAACGAGGATAAGTTCGAGTTCTACGAACCGGAAGCTCCCGGGATCCTGGCGGCGCGCGGCTGCCTCTATGCGGTGGGAGACGGCATCGGCGGCGCTCAGGCGGGACAGATCGCGAGCGAGACGATGCTCAAGAAGCTGATCGCCAACTACTACGACAGCCCGGCACAAGACCTACTGAACGCGCTCTTCGATTCAATAGTCGCGACCAACGACTACATCAATGGCATAGCGCAGATGATCCCCGAACGCAACGGCATGGGGACAACGCTGACCTGCGTCGTCTTCGTCGAGGATCGGGTGATCGTTGCGCAGGTGGGGGACAGCCGAGCGTATCTGATTAGGGACGGCAGCACGCGTCAGGTCACCTTGGATCACTCCTGGGTAGAGGAGCAGGTGCGAGCCGGACTCATGACCCGCGAAGCCGCAGAGATGTCGCCCTTTCGCAATGTGATCACTCGTTCCATCGGCGCGATGCCGCACGTGGAGCCGGAATTTTTCGAAGAGGAGGCCAGGCCCGGAGACGTCTGGGTGCTCTGCTCCGATGGGCTGACAGGCTATGTGTCGGACGCCGAGATCGGGGAGATAGCTGGAAACAATGCGCCGTCGGAGGCCGCTCGCCAGTTCCTGGAGCTCGCCAATGCCCGAGGCGGTCGCGACAACATCACCGCCTTCGTCATCGGAGTGCGCGAGTTGCGACCTTGTTCACAGGAGCCGCAAGGCATGACGTCAAGTCACGCCCCGGCGTCTGGTGATCAAAGCTTCACCGCAACTACTCCACCCGCCGAGTCCGCTAAAACAGGGCTTCGCAAACTGTTCGGCAGAGGCTGAAGGCGCATTTTCATGATATCCTCGCGTATACAGGTAGTGTGACGCGGCGAGCATGAGGGCGATTAACTATTGTCGCAGGTCGAAGCCTTCGAAATCACCATCCTCTCCCTCCAGGGATGCGCTCAGCACTATCGATGCCGTTTTGCTTTCCCGTACCGGAGACCGATGTGGTGGATACGATCAAAGGGAAATATCGGGTCGTGCGGGAGATCGCGCGCAGCAATGATATCGTCTATGAGGCGACGGATATCACGCTGGGGCGGCGAATCGCGATCAAGGAGCTGAACCTCACGGCGGGCCTTACCGGTCAGGCGCGGCGCGACAGGGTGGAGCGGTTCAATCGCGAGGCGCGGGCCGCGGGGCGTCTGGATCATCCTAACATCGTCTCCGTTTTCGATTTCGGCGAGGAGAACGGCCGCTACTTCATCGCAATGGAGTACCTGGAAGGCCAGTCGCTCCGGGACGCCATGCAGGTACGCGG
>JANXLO010000738.1 GCA_025355115.1 Chthonomonadaceae bacterium | reverse complement strand
GGAAGCATGACAGGGCCCAACAACTCCATCTTCCAGGCCAACCGTACTGCTGGCACAGGTACTGTCAGTGCGACCTATACCGGCAATGGCGGGTCTGCAACTGCGAACGCCACGCAGATCGTAAACTAAGCACTACTCGAGAAGCATAGGTGTACTCTGATGTTGAGAAGTCGGGCCGTGAGCTATCGCGGCCCGTCTTTTCTATGTGTGAAAGCTGATCCCGGGATGAGAAGGAGCAGATAGCCTGTGAAAGTTGCGCTCGTTCATGATTTTCTGCTGCAAATGGGCGGGGCCGAAAAGGTGGTCGAAGTTCTGCACGCCATGTTTCCGGAAGCGCCGCTCTATACCTCGGCATACGACGCGGAGGCGATGCCCGATTTGTATCGCACCTGGGATATTCGCACCAGCTTTCTGCAGAAGCTGCCCAGCAAGCGCAAGACTCACCGCTTCGCTCTGCCATTTTATCCCCTCGCCTTCGAGTCCTTCAATCTGAGCGGCTACGACCTTGTAATAAGCTCCTCCTCTTGTTTCGCCAAGGGCATTTTGACTCCTCCGCACACGACTCACGTCTGCTATACTCATGCCCCCATGAGGTTCGCCTGGAGCACGGAAAGCTACCTGGAGAATGAGAATCTGCCACGGATCGTCCGTCCGCCTCTGGCGGTGATCACTCACTATTTGCGAACCTGGGACGCCGTCGCCTCGACCCGAGTAGATCAGTATGTAGCCAACTCGAGTGTCGTGGCAAGGCGCATTCGCAAGTTTTACCGTGCGCCGAGTGAGATCGTCTACCCGCCGGTCGAGACATGCCGTTTTCAGATCAGTCCGCAGATTGGGGACTACTATATCATGGTGTCGAGGGCGGTGCCCTACAAGCGCCTGGATCTGGCGGTCGAAGCCTTCACCCGCCTGAAAATTCCATTGAAAATTGTCGGCTCCGGCAGACAGATGGAAGCTCTCAAAGCGCAGGCGGGGCCGAATGTCGAGTTTTTGGGACGGGTGAGCGATGCTGCTTTGCCGGAGTTAATGGCCAGGGCCAGAGCCTACATTATGCCAGGCGAGGAGGATTTCGGAATCGCCCCAGTGGAGGCAAATGCCTGCGGGCGCCCTGTGATCGCCTATGCGGCTGGCGGGGCGCTGGACACCCAGATAGACGGCGTCACCGGGGTTCTATTCCGCGAGCAGACAGTGGACGGCTTATGTGCCGCCGTGCGCCTGTTAGAGGGGCTGGAACTCAAGCCTGCAATCATTCAGGCGCACGCTCGAACCTTCGATACCGCCGTATTCAGGCAAAGAATGATGTCGGTGATCACTAAAAGCCTTGAACGGGACAGCCACGAAGTCAATGTCCTGTAAAATTCTGTTATGAAATCAATTTAGCCCGTACGAGCATAATGAAGAGAGCTAATGCATACGAAGACTTCAGAGGAAAATAGGGTATCCTAATATTGACGCATAGCCATCACATGGCACACTTTATGCATCTCCAGAAATAACATGGAAAAAACAGCCCGCCCTCTATCCAAACCGCTGCAAATAATCCGCCCCACTTC
>JANXLO010000721.1 GCA_025355115.1 Chthonomonadaceae bacterium | reverse complement strand
ATCCCCTCGAGGAGCTGGTCGCCTGTATCCTTTCTCAAAACACCTCCGACACCAACTCAGGACGGGCGTTCGACAATCTTCGCAGACAGTATCGCACTCTGAATGATGTGATGGAAGCGCCGTTGCCGGAGCTCATTGAGACGATCCGCACGGGCGGCCTCGCGGACAGCAAGGCTCCTCGAATTCAGAGCATCCTCCGAAATCTGCACGCTGACAGAGGCGAACTTTCCCTCGATTTCCTCCACGATATGTCCGATGCTGACGCAAGGGAGTGGCTTCGAAATCTACCCGGCGTCGGCCCTAAAACAGCGGGCATCGTTCTCTGCTTCGCGATGGGTCGCCCCGTTTTGCCGGTGGACACGCATGTGTTTCGGGTCGCATGGCGTCTCGGTCTCATCGAAAAGCGCATCGGCGAATCCAAAGCACATGATGCGCTCCAGGCTCAAATCCTCCCGGAGCAGTCGTTCCGTTTCCACATCGCGCTCATTACCCACGGGCGCGAAATCTGCAAAGCTCTTCGTCCCCGCTGTCCCGAATGCCCCCTCACAGACCTGTGCCCTTCCTTTCTCGAATACTATCCTCCCTCGCCATAGGTGCCAATCCAGGTGACCAGATGCTGAAAACAGCTCCTGGACTAAGCAACCGACTTCCAGGGATATCTTCTTCGTTACTATTGAGAGTTTTTAGCCCGGTTAGATATGAGTCGATATCTCTTCGGATGCCTTCAATTGTATTATGGGGCGCGATGTTTCAGACTGGAAGCGCCCTCACAATCGAGGACATGGTAAGGAGGAATAGGGCAGCAAAGTAGGGAAGAAGTCTATCATCAAATTCTCAATGAGGTTAATTGCCGATGCGCAGTCTCCATAGCCGTCTTCTATCTCTGATCACGGTCGGTCTTGTCGCCCTCCTCACGTCCTTCCAGCTCACTGTTCGACCACAGGACGTGGCGAAATACACCTATGTCCCCAACCACTTTCCGGCCCAGCCGGACGGCCAGCAGATCGGGCCGGCGCATGGCGGCGCGGCGATCGATCGCGCGGGCAATGTATACATCAGTACAGATACCCCGCGTGGCATCCTGGTCTTCGGGGCGGACGGCAAGTTCCTTCGAAACTTCGGGCCCACGCAGATTCACGGTCTCTTCCTGAGGCGAGAACGCGATGGAGAGTACCTTTACGCCGCTCGCCCTGGCTTCCACGAAGTTCTGAAGATCAAGACGGATGGAACGCCCGCGTGGACGATGGGTTTCCCGGAGGCATCCGGCATCTACACGAAGGCTGACGAGTTCAATCCCACGAACATTGTGAGTCTGCCCGACGGGACGATTTTCGTCGCGGATGGCTACGGCAAGAACTATATTCACAAGTACGACCGTGACCACAAGTACTTGAAATCATTTGGAGGGCCGGGAGCAGTTCCGGCAGAAGATGGAAAGTTCAACCGATGTCATGGCCTCGCGGTCGACACGCGGGGCTCGAAACCGATGCTGATAGTCTGCAACCGTGAGAGCGGGCGAGTGGAAATGTGGGATACGGACGGCAAGCTGGTGAAGGTGCTGCTGCGTAACCTGCGGATGCCTGCGACCGCGTATGTCGGAGGCGACTACGTGGCGATCGGAGAACTCCAGGGGCGCGTGACTGTTCTCGGCAAAAACAACACTATCGTCGCCCAACTCGGAGACAACCCCAAGGAATCCCAACGCGCAAACTACGGTCTTAACCCGACAGAGTGGACGGAAGGAATCGTCAATTCGCCGCACGGCATCGCCATCGACAGGAAAGGCGACATCATCGTCTCGGAGTGGAGCCAGTTCGGAAGACTCCACATGTACGCTCCCAGTAAAATGACACCAAAGCGATAGCGGATCGAAAGCTTTTTCATTAACGGACAAACATCACATCATGGCACAGGAAATTGATGTTTGTCCGTCCTCTCATGGTGTCTTCTATGCGCTCACTCCCCATCATCATTGGTAGCCGCTCGTGAAAGGAGTTCCAAATGAGAACTGCTGCGCGCCTCTTCCTCCGCTCCAAGTGCCCGATTGCTGTGCTGATCTCCGTCAGTCTGATTTGCCCGCTTTTGCCAGCCAGGGCCCAGACCATGGCGCGCCCAGCCAAACCCCAGCGCGGCTATGCAAGTCGGCTAAAGCACGATACGCTGCTCTCACTGATCACCTTCAAAACGCCCAGTGGCGACATCCTGTTGACGCTGCCAGCCGATCTGAGGGCAGGAGATGCGGTATCCGGATCGATCCAACTAAAGCCTAAGGGGGCGGACTTAGCTCAAAAAACGGTGAATGCAAAGTTACTGAGCGAATACCAGATCGCGATAGGTGCTCAGACAGTCTCCACTGAGGCGAGGTCGGGGCAATGGACCCTGCCCGCAGTCACCGAGGCCGTCCTCGTTCTGAAGCAGAAAGACGCTTCAGACACGCAGTCAGCCCTAATATCTCTGCCTCTTTTGCCAGCACCCATTGCTCCGCCGTTCGGTACGTCCTCATCGCCTGCTGTGTTTCCGCTAAAGGGGCAAGCGGATCGTCCGCTGGCTCTCCCTGCGCAGTGTGAGGCAGACTGGCAGTCGTTGCGGGTTCTCATTGGCGGCAAAGACGCGGGCTTCCTAGCCGCATCGCCCAGAGCCTACTTTGTCCAGACTCCACCTGACGTCTTCGGAAAAACGATGCTGCAAGTGCGGCGGGGCGATACGGTCACCGCCGAGACCGCCTACCGGAACGATCGAGTCCGTCAAGGATGCTGCTGACGGACATTGTGGAGCGCGGGGAGAGCGAGTATCCGGAGAGAATTGCCCTAATTTTTCGTGATCATCCGACATCGTTTGGCGGCATGGTTACGGCCGTGAGGCGTCTGGCGGCTGGGTTCGAGTCGCTTGGGATCGAGCCGGGCGAACGCATCGGCATTCTGTTGCCGAACTGTCCGCCGTTCGTCTATGCCTACTATGCGGCGATCTCTTCCGGAACCGCACTGAAATGATCTCCAGAGACGGA
>JANXLO010000714.1 GCA_025355115.1 Chthonomonadaceae bacterium | reverse complement strand
TATCTTGCAGCGGTGCAGATCATGGTGTACGCAGGCGCGATCATGGTGCTCTTCCTTTTCGTTATCATGTTGCTCAATCTGAGCGCACCAGAAGCTCTGAAGGAGAAAGGAACGCTCCAGCGGCCAATCGCGCTGATATTGGGCGTCATCTTCATCACTCTCCTTATCTTCTCGCAAGCTCTCCTGGAGATGCCGACCAAAGCCGCTCACGCGAGCGACGTCGAAAAGCTTGGGACGGTGCAGACCATTGGCCTATCGCTGTTCAGTCCGAAGCTTCCCTGGCTGTTCTCATTCGAGATTACGTCGATACTGCTGCTGGTCGCCGTAGTAGGCGCGATCATTCTGGCGAAGCGCAAACTGGATTAGGAAGTAGCGAACATGGTTCCGACCCATTTCTATCTGGTGCTTGCAGGCATTCTGTTTACTATCGGCGTCATCGGAGTGCTCGTGAAGCGCAACCCGATCGTCATATTCATGTGCATCGAGCTGATGCTCAACGCCGCGAATCTGACATTCGTCGCGCTTGGCAGGCACTTCGGACAGACCAACGGACAGATGTACGTCGTGTTCGCTCTAGCCGTCGCGGCTGCTGAAGTTTCTATTGGCCTGGGAATCATTGTGATGATGTTCCGCCAAAAAGAGACGATCGACATAGATGAAGTCCATTTGCTAAAGTACTGAATCGTAGCACGAACCCTGTGTTCCAGGTGATCGGTGAAAACCGACGTAAATACGTTTCGTGACGAGGAGCCGCTGTTCATGCTCTCCTATGCCTGGCTTGTCGTGTGGCTGCCCCTTCTCGGCTTCGCACACAATGCCTTCGCTGGATTTCTATATAAGGATGTCAAAACTGCGAAGAACGCCGTGTCGTTCGTCGCGCCCGTCGTCGTGTTCGCCTCGTTCCTGCTAGCACTGCTGCTTTTTCCTGCTGTCATGTCCGCCCCAGATCACCGCGCGTACGCAGGACTCCTCCCTTTCGCCTCTCCTGAGGCGCCGTGGATCAAATTCGGCGGCTTTCAGGTTAATTTTGCTCTCTTGCTCGATCCTCTCTCCATGCTCATGACCCTGATTGTCACCGGTGTTGGCGGCCTGATCCATGTCTATGCAACCTCCTACATGGCACAGGACAAAGAGTTCAATCGGTTTTTCACTTACTTCAACCTGTTCATCTTCATGATGCTCTTGCTGGTGCTCGCCGAAAACTTCTTGCTCATGTTCGTCGGCTGGGAGGGCGTCGGAACCTGCTCTTATCTCTTGATTAGCTTCTGGTACACTGAAAACGCGAATGCCCGTGCGGGCAATAAAGCCTTTATCGTCAACCGCGTTGGGGACATGGGATTTGTGCTGGGCATGCTCGCCGTCTGGAGCGTCTTCGGGACGCTCTCCTTCTTCACTTCTCATGGATCCGGAGTGATGCAGTTGGCCGCGCATCATGTCGATGTCGCAGGAGGCTCTCTAGGTGACCTGAAGCTCTGGTTTGCTCCCGCGCTCACCACGATCTGCATCCTTCTGTTCATCGGAGCGGCGGGCAAGTCTGCGCAGTTGCCCCTCTTCGTCTGGCTGCCCGATGCGATGGCTGGACCTACTCCCGTCTCGGCGCTCATCCATGCGGCGACGATGGTGACTGCTGGCGTAGTCATGCTGTCGCGCTGTTCATGGCTGTTTGTCCAGTCCCCATTCACCCTTCAGATGGTTGCCTGGATCGGTCTCGCAACTGCAGTATTGGGCGCGACGATAGGTTTGGTGCAGACCGACATAAAAAAAGTGCTCGCCTATTCGACCATCTCGCAGCTTGGCTACATGTTCCTTGCCTGTGGAGTCGGCAACTTCAGAGCCGCGATGTTCCATGTGACAACCCATGCCTTCTTCAAGGCCCTGCTTTTCCTTGGCTCCGGGGCTGTCATTCACTCGATGAATGGCGAGCAGGACATGAGCAAGATGGGCGGGCTGAAAAGGCTGCTCCCAAAAACATGGATACTAATGTTCATAGGAACCTACGCCATCGCGGGCATACTGCCGCTCTCAGGCTTCTGGAGCAAGGACGGAATTCTCGACAGCGCGGCCCGATCACCCTGGGGAAACGGACTGATACTCTACAGCGTTGGGTTGCTCACGGCCGGACTGACCGCCTTCTACATGAACAGAATGATGTGGAAGACCTTCTACACCGA
>JANXLO010000636.1 GCA_025355115.1 Chthonomonadaceae bacterium | reverse complement strand
GCCGTGCGTTCCAGGACGCCCTAGCGCTAGAGCGAACTGTCCCGTTTTGGCGTCCGCAGCCTCAGCAAGCTCCACCGCCGGCAGGCCTGTTGCCTCCGCCTTGAGCACCGCAAGGTCGGTGTCGTGGTCACGTCCAATCAGAATCGCGGCATGCCTGGTGCCATTCGCGAGTTCGATCGCCAGATCCTCATCGCGCTCCACGCCATGTGAAGTGGTCAACACCACGCCGTCCGCCGACCAGAGAATCCCGGTGGCGGTCAGCCTGCTCCCGTCATCCACTCGCACGACGCTTGGAGCGACTCGCTCCACCAGGCCTGCCAGTTCGTCCGACAGGCTCTGGAGCAGACTGTTCGTCGTCTCTTCTGTCATCGTCGTTACTCCCTATATCCGTTTGCGATCCCGCGATAGACGGCCCAATGAACGGGCCGCTACACGCCTGTGGACTATAGGATACACCGAGACCGGGTCGTCGCGCATCACTCAGAGGAACGGCTCGACCCCCTGCTCAAACGGTCAGGAAAGAGGCAGAGTACCTCTCATCTACTTCCTCACCTGCGGCCTTGGCGGAATTGGGGGCACCTGCGGGTTGCCGCCCTGAGCTCGGGAGGGCGTGATCTCCGGCTCCACGTTCGCCGCGCTCAGCAGGTCGCTGTTGTCGCGGCGTACGTAAGGCTTGCCGCCGTTGCTGTTCCCGCCGTTGGTCGCATTGCCCACGACCTGCGCAGCCATGAGGGTCTGCACGACGCGCATCACGTCGTCCGTGCCGGAGGCGGCGGCGCTGTGCCCGCCTTCGCCGGTCGTGCCGAAGTTGACGAACTGCCCGTTGGCGAGTGCGCCTGCCACTTCGCGGGTCAGGGCAGGAGCCAGCTCAAGTTTGCGCAGATCGAGGTAGGCCTGTCCGGACTCCATCAGTGCCTGTGCCTTCATTCGGATCGCGCCCGCCTCGGCTTCGGCGATGGCGATGATTCTCGCCGCCTGTGCACGCCCCTCGGCCTCCTGCTGGATCACGTTCTGCTCGGCGTCGGCGCGGGCCTGGGTGATCTGGTTCGCGGCGAGTTCGGCCTCGCGCTGACCGCGCACGGCGGCCTGTTTTTCGGCTTCGGCGCGGGCGATAGAAGCGCCGTTTGATGCGATCTGCATGTTCAGGTTTTTCTCCTGATCGTTGATCTTCTGCGCGGCCTCGAGTTGCGCGATCCGCGCACGCTGCTCTTCCTGAGCCTGCACGACGTCGGCACTGGCTTTGGCGCGAGCGGCAGATTCTCGGCGACGGGCCTCGGCCACTTCGCTCAGAACCGCCTTGATGTTGAGGCTGTTGAAGGTCAGCCCGAGGTCGAGCAGCTCGCGTGAACAGGCGTCCTTGATGATGACCGCGAGTTCGTCGTCATCCGTCTGCACCGCGAGCGCTCCGTGGAGCCCGGCGATGGTCGGAACCGTCAGCGCGACCCCCGCCACAGGCTGCGCGGGGTTGCTGGTGCGCGCGTTGAAAAGCTGGTCATGCTTCAGAAGGTTGATGGCGCGGCGGCCCGCGGACGAGAGGACGTCCGTGAGGGTCTGCAGCTGATCCATTGGCGGCTTGGAGAAGAACTTGTTGCCGGCAGTGTTGACCATTGCGTCGTTCTCGCCGACGCTTACGATGGCCGAAGCTTTGACGGTGACTTTGACCGGGGCGGGACGCCCGTTGATGTCCACGTCCGCCGTCTGGTCGGTGATCTCGATGTCCACATTGATCGCCTGCGCTGGGATCAATCTTATCTGTGTGATGACGGGGATGACGAGCGCCTTACACGGCCCCCGATAGATTTTCAGTTTTCCGCCGCGGCCCGCGAGCAGTATCTGCCCGGCATCGACGCTGCGAAGGAAGGTCGTGACGATGACCGCAGTCAAGATCAGGACGGCGCCGACGGCGCCCGCCAATATGATCCAATCCATCTGTGTTCGCTCCTGCTTTCCGGCGCGGCTCGCTTCTGCGTGGTGCGCGCCATCCAATCCAATCAAAAATCTATTGCCGCCGCTCTACATCAATGTGACGACCATGCGCTCCCGCGCCGCGTCCACCTCTTCGATGCGCATCTTGTCCCCGACCCGCACGGCGATATGCGCCTGATCCTCCGGCAGCGTCGCCGAGAATTGGACCATGCGACCTTCCCGCTCCACCGCGACGATGCCCCTGCCGTTGGGGAAGGGCGTGACCGCCTCCGCCTCACAGAACGTCAGGGACTCGAGCGGCAAGCAGGGCTCTCCCTGCGCGGAGAGCATGACATTCCATAGTGGGGTGACCGCAAATTTCTCCAGCAGTCCCGCAGGTAGTGCGGCCACGAGGGCGGACAGCCCCATCGACCAGTGCAGGCCGCTGTGAAGCGCGTTGCCGAACGCGCCGTAGAGCGCGAGCAGGCTGAAGACCATGCGGGGCGAGGGCAGAAAACGGGAGAGGCCAGAGCCGGGCAACACGCTCAGCGCCGGGACTGCCTCCCCAGCGGCAGTCAATGCACTTCCGGCCGCCGCTACGCCGCCATTTGTCGCCGGGAGAGCTCCTCCGGCATGCCCGCCCGCCTGTGCGGCTCCGATGTGCCCAGCGGTATGGGCAGGGCCGATGTGCAGACCTCCATGCCCGGGGGTGATGCCGTGCGAGGTTCCTATATGGCCGTGCCGTCCTAAAGCCGGGATCGCCATGATGAGAAGTCCAGTCAAACCCGCCACCATCAGCGCGAGAAATACTGACATTATGCCTCCTCTCCGCGCCTGCCATCCGCTCACAATCTATGTGAGACGGACGAAAATGAGCCGCCCTACTACTCTAAATACGAATCGGGTGTTCCCGCAGTTATTGTACCCCTTCCTGCTGGGAACTACAGGACGCCTGTTCGCAACGTTGACAGATGCCCGTCGCTTTGCTATAATCGGATTATTCCATGTGTCTGAGCTTTTCCCCTGCCGTAGCCCTTTCGCTGTCTTCTCGTGACGGCAACTCTTCGTGAGCCTGCAAAAGGTTGGATGCGCCATGCCCCGTATTTTCGACAACATAGACCTGTCTCTGCTCCCCGCTTTGGAGGAGACTCTAAAGGTCGCGGACAGAGCCGATTTCTGCGTGGGGTACTTCAACCTGCGCGGCTGGCGGAAGCTCGGTTGCCACGTGGAGCAGTGGGCGGGCGGAGAGGGACATTGTTGCCGCCTGCTGGTGGGGATGCAGAAGGCGCCGGAGGAGGAGTTCCGGGCGGCCATGAGCCTTGTCCAGACGGCAGAAGGCATCGACAACCAGACGGCGCACCGGATGAGGAAAAAACTGGCGGAGGAGTTCCGGGCCCAACTGACAGTCGGGTTTCAGAGCAATGAGGATGAGGAGGGGCTACAGCGTTTGGCCGCGCAGATCAGGGCAAAGAAGGTCGTGGTTAAGCTCTATCTACGCCATCACCTCCACGCCAAGCTCTATCTGCTCCATCGCACCGATCCCGTCAACCCCGTTGTCGGTTATCTGGGGAGCAGCAATCTGACGCTCGCGGGCTTGCAGCATCAGGGTGAACTGAACGTGGATGTGCTCGACTACGACGCCGCGAAGAAGCTGGCGAAATGGTTCGACGACCGCTGGACAGACCACTGGTGCCTCGACATATCGGAGGAGCTGGCCAAGATCATCGAGGAGTCATGGGCCCGCGAGGAGAGCCTCCCTCCCTACCATATCTACCTCAAAATGGCCTACCACCTCTCCCAGGAAGCGAGGGCAGGGCTGTCGGAGTATCAGGTGCCGAAGATATTCGGCAACAGGCTGTTCGACTACCAGACCGCTGCCGTCAAAATCGCGGCACGGCATCTGGACAAGCGTGGAGGCGTCCTCATCGGCGACGTCGTCGGGCTGGGCAAGACGCTGATGGCGACGGCGCTGGCGCGCATGTTCGAGGATAACAACAGCGCGGAGACGCTCATTCTTTGCCCTAAGAACCTCGTCAAGATGTGGGAGGATTATCGGCACACCTACGGGCTACGCGGCCGTGTGCTCTCCCTCACTCGAGCGCTCCAGGAGCTGCCCGACCTGCGCTGCTACCGGCTAGTGCTGCTCGACGAAAGCCACAACCTGCGCAACCGGGAGGGCAAAATTTATCGGGCGATCCAGGAGTATGTCGAGAGGAACTCAAGCAAGTGCATTCTGCTCACTGCGACGCCCTACAACAAGTCCTACCTCGACCTCTCCAATCAATTGCGTCTGTTCGTGCCGGAAACCAAGGACATCGGCATACGGCCTGAAAATCTGCTGCGCAAGATCGGGGAGACGGAATTCGCACGAGTCCATCAGGCGTCGCCGCGATCGCTCGCCGCTTTCGAAAAGAGCGACTTCCCCGACGACTGGCGCGAGCTGATGCGGCTCTACATGGTGCGGCGAACGCGCAGTTTCATTCAGGACAACTACGCAAGCGTCGAGTGCCCGCAGTGCACGGCGGTCATCGGGGCGACCGAGGCGGCTTGCGCGGGCTGCGGCAGGCAGAAGACGAAGGGCGAACGACGCTTCCTGACTTTTGAGGACGGCACCCGCTCCTTCTTCCCTACGCGCAAGCCGCTCACCGTGAAATTCGAGGTAGACGACCAGTACGCTCAGTTCTACGCGGAGGATGTGGTTGCCATCATCAACAGCCTCTCGCTGCCCCGTTATGGCCTGGGAAACTACGTCCAGAACCGGCCCCATCAGCCGCCGACAAATGCGGAGACTAAATTACTGGCCGATCTCTCTAGGGCAGGAAAACGGCTGATGGGATTCTGCCGCACGAACCTGTTCAAGCGCCTCGAGTCGAGCGGGCAGTCGTTTCTGCTCTCAGTGGAGCGACATATTCTCCGCAACTGCATCTGCCTCCACGCCATCGAGAACGGCCTGCCGATCCCGATTGGCACTCAGGACGCGGATCTGCTCGACTCACAGTTCTTCGATGAGGATGCTGAGGATACGGCAGGCGAATCCTCAGATGAGAGCGGTGAGGCGGAGGATCCGGAGAGCGAAGTCACCTGGACGGGCGAGTTCGGGTTCGCCAACGAGTTCTCCACGCAGCAGGTTTTCACGGACTCCGTGAAGCCCGCCACTCCCGCAGGCGCGGCTAGCTCAAAGCCAGACGGGAAGGCGCGCGCTGCACAAGTATATGGGATCTACGCGAAAAAATACAAAAAACGCTTCAAATGGCTCGCGCCCGCGTTGTTCAGTCCGTCGCTGAAGAAAGATTTGGAGTCCGATGCGGCGGCGCTGCGGAAAGTGCTGGCGAAATGCGCGGAGTGGGAGCCGGACAAGGACGCTAAGCTCGCCGCCCTGGTGGAGTTGCTGACGAAAAGGCATCCAGGGGAGAAGGTGCTAATCTTCACGCAGTTCGCCGATACAGTGCGGTATTTGGAGCGCGAGCTGCTGAAGCGCGGCGTCACGGCATTGCTGGGAGTCACCGGACAGTCCGCCGACCCGACGGGCGCGGCGTGGCGATTCTCGCCGGTCAGCAACGACAAGCGGTCTCAGGTGAGCGCGGAGGCGGAGCT
>JANXLO010000624.1 GCA_025355115.1 Chthonomonadaceae bacterium | reverse complement strand
CAAAGGCGGAGTGCTGCATGAGAATGGAGACTGAGGAAGCGATGAAAAAAATCGAGTGCGTCATTCGTCCCATGAAGATCGATGAGGTCAAAGCGGCTCTAGAGGCTATTGGAGTGGTAGGAATGACAGTCGCGGATGTGCGCGGCTACGGCAAGCAACGCGGCCGAACGGAGAAGTATCGCGGCAACACCTATGTCGTAAGTTTGCTGCCTAAGGTCAAGATAGAGATCGTAGTACCCGATGACAGGGCGGAGGAGGTGGTTGAAATCGCGATGGAGGCCGCGCAGACCGGAGAGGTGGGCGACGGCAAGATCTTTATCTCCCATGTTGAGGAGGCAGTCCGCATTCGAACCGGAGAGCGCGGCGAGTCGGCACTGTCGTGACTCAGGTTTAGAGAGATGAGTTAGACTGCGCGCATTGGGCGCGGCTTGTCTCTGAGGCAGAACAGCCCCATGGCGAACGATACAGTCAGCATGACCGCACATCCAAGAAACGGCGCGCCATGCTCAGGGATGAGCATCGATCCGAGATGGAACGATGTGAGCTTATAGAGGTATTTGCTGAGAATAATCCCGGTGATCGCTCCGATCCCCTGTGCTGTGCCGACCGCCCCCACCACTGCTCCCCGCTGTTTCGCATCGCAGTCCGTCGTTATCTGAGCCATCCATGCAGGGAAGGCGATCGCAGAGCCGATGCCCAGTAGTGAGCCGAGCACCATTAAAGTCCACTTGTGAGATGACAAGATAAGCATCCAGAACGAGAAGGTGCAGATCCCAATGCCTATCTGGACAGCTCGCCCCTTGCCAATCTTGTCTCCGAGCCTGCCTACAGGCACGGCGAGCGCAGCTACGACCAGGGCCGGACCGACCAGCATGGCACCAAACTGACTCTCTCCAAGATGGAAATGCTCCAGGCTGAAAATCTTGAAATAGGGGATGATGAGCCCGACGCCGAGAAACGTAACGAACGTCATCAGGAGAGTCATTGGCATCCGGGCCAGCATTCTTCTGAACTCACGGAAATTGAATCCGCCTTCCGCGTGCTCCGGTTCGTGTCCGTCCTGTGTTCTTTTGGGCACGGCAGGGGACGAATTCGGAATCAGGAAGTAGGCGGCGAGTGTGGTGACGCCGAACATCACGGAGGCAAGATAGAAGGAAGCCTGCTTCGAGTGGGCGAACGAGACATGCAGGTAGTGGTAGGTGAAGTCATTGGCGATGCCGCCCAGAGCCGGCCCGAGTGCGAGGCCGATCAGATAGGCGAGGTTGAAGAGGCTCATCGCCCCTGATCGCTTCTCCTCCGGCACATGGTCGCCGATCAGGCTGAAGGCGGCAGGCCAGAGCGCGGCGGCTCCCACGCCATCGAGTATTCTCAGGAAGACCAGGATGTACGGATTTGAAACCTGTGGGGTGAGGAGCGCGGTGACGACCGAGACGAGCGGCCCGATCACCATGAGTATCTTGCGGCCATGCCGATCACCTAGCATGCCCATGGGCGACTTCAGCAGTCCTTCCATGGCGACGAATGCGAGAGAGCATATGGCGATCCACTGGGTGTCTATTTTGATGCCGTACTTGATGTACACAGACATCGCCGACATATTGACGGTGGTGTAGGAGAGCTCCGCGAATGCAGCTACAAGGACGATGCCGGTGAGAAGCCGCTTGATGTTCACGGAGGATGTCAACGCGCCCAATTTGGTCGGTTCGTCCGATGCGACAAGCGGCTCCGTTCCGTGTTTAGGTGATTCCAAATTCAAAGACTTCCTCAGCAGCGTTGATGAATAGATTGGTCTCTCGGCCCCAGAGGAAAAAAGTTCTCTGAGCGACCTGAAAAATGAGACGCTTCCCCAATACATAACGCAAACCGGTTTCGTTTCGTTTCGGCAGGCGAAGTCCTGAGTAGAGCGTCGCCTGCCGGCTGAGACGATTCTACCCGATAGCGACCTCTTTGCCCTCATCGGACGATTTGTAGATTGCGTCCATGATCTTCGCGACCATCAGCCCCTGCTCGCCGGTGACCAGAGGCTCCTTGCCGTCTCGAATGCACTCCACGAACGCCTTCATCTCCGCATTGTGCGTGTTCAAGCCATTTCCGCCGGGGATTTTTGGCTCGAACGAGACCATTGTACGGTGCTTCTCCTGGGTGAGCGACAGGGGGTAGGCTTCCGCGCCTCCGTCAGTTCCCAGTAGCGTCACGTTCTGCGAGTCCTGTTTCAGGTTGGCAACGAAGCTGGATTCCAGCATGATAGTCGCGCCGTTCTCGAAGCGGATGAGAGCAGCTGCGAAGTCCTCGACCGTGAATTTCGTATGATCCCACTGCCCCATAAACCCGACGACGTCGCTGCGCTTGCCGAATTTCTGATAGGTGACTCCGCTCGCCGCGATGGGCTTGGGATGCCCCATGAACCACAGAGTGAGATCGAGCATATGCACACCGATGTCGATGAGCGGCCCGCCGCCCTGCTTCTCCTTATCGATGAAGACGCCCCAGCCGGGAATGCCCCTGACGCGCAGGGCCTGCGCTCTCGCGTAGTAGATGTCCCCAAGCTCTCCCGCATCGATGTACCGCTTCAGCGCTTGGTTGCTCGGCTGGAAACGGCTGTTGTAGCCTATCTGAAGAATTTTGCCTGCCGCTTTGGCCGCAGCGACCATCTCAGCGCCCTGAACCGCATTCATCGCGATCGGCTTTTCACACAGCACGTTTTTGCCCGCCTTAAGCGCGTCAATCGTGATCTGATGATGCGCAAAGTTCGGGGTGCAGACGGAGACGCCATCGATCTCCGGCATGGCGAGCAGTTCCCTGTAGTCGCTTAAAACGTGGGGAATATTCGGGTATTTTGCCGTCGTCTTCTCGAGCGCTTCGGGAAGGATGTCGCAAAGCGCGAAAATCTCACAGTCTTCCGGTATCAGGCTATAGCCGGGCAGATGCGCTCCGTTGGCGATTCCGCCCGATCCGATCACGCCGATCCTCACTTTTTTTGCCATGGGATGCTCCTTGGGTAGAGTTGAGAGTTCGGGAGTACGATTCGACCGGGTGCAGCACAGTTCCTTCCCAATCTTATCCGCCGCTGTCCATCCCGTGCTCAGGAAACATCTCCAGCTGCGAAGTGTCCTCAGGAAGCGTCGGAGGCACAATCGTCAATTCCTTCTCTTCGCTCTTAAATTGCTTGCTTTTGACGGAAGACGGACGCGCGCTCGCCGCCCTCACTTCATCTGAATTCGAGCGGAAAGCAGTAGTTCTTTTCTTCTTTGCCGCGCCGGGAGCATTTTGGACTGCGTGGCAACGACGGCAGCGAGCCTCGTAGCTCTCGTCCGCTCCGATAAGGATGGTGGGGTCGTCCCAGGCGGCGGGCTTGCCGTAGACGAGGCGCTGTGTGCGGCTTGCCTCTCCGCCGCAGACTTTGCAGATGGCATGGAGCTTCATCACATTGTCCGCGAGGGCGAGCAACTGAGGCATAAAGCTGAACGGCATGCCGCGGAAATCCTGATCCAGACCGGCGGCGAAGACCTGAATTCCCTC
>JANXLO010000605.1 GCA_025355115.1 Chthonomonadaceae bacterium | reverse complement strand
CTCGTGCCTATCTCCACGCCGTCGTAGAAGATCTTCAACTCGAACTAGCGGGCAAAACCCAACCGCTGGAGCCTCATCTCAATCTCCATCGCCCGCTGATAGATGACCTCCTGGAAGCCATTCCCAAGAGTCGCATGCACCTTTATGGCGCATCCGATGATCGTGTGGGTGAGCTTTTGATGTACCAATTGGCGCTGCGTTGGGCGCTCCTATCTGGGCAATGTGGTGAAAAAGCTGTCCATTGACTCACTAAGCACTCAGTTCGAGATCTGGAAAATCCAAAAAATCAGTCTAAATTCGCTAAATCCTGGTTCAGACAATGGCCTGGGATCAGGGTGAACAGGGCGAGCTCGGGAGGGCAGAAGAGGCGCAGGCGGATGCCGACTTGACCGAGTCCCCGATTGACGTAGATTTTCGCCTTGCCGACCGTGTACCAGCCCCGCTCGTAGTGCCTTGCCCCGATCCTCCTTATCTCCCGTTTCGTCAGCACGGGCACACGCACCTGACCGCCGTGCGTGTGCCCTGAGAAGACGATGCAGTCCTTGTATCTCAGCCAGTCAACGAGAGCCGGATTATGCGCGAGCACAAGCATGGGCTCCTCGGGCTTCACGAACTCAAATGCCTCGGTGACGTTTGTTCGCTTGAAGCGGTCGTCATCGAGGCCAACGAGACGCAGCCCGTTCGGCAGGAGGACGCTGCGGTTGAGGAGCACCGTGAAGCCCAGCTCGGTCAGTTGCCGCTCCACCGCCGGCCCGTCCGCGGAGTAGTCGTGATTGCCGAGAATGGCGAAGACGCCGAGGGGGGCCGTGAGCGGGGCGAGGATGCGCATGACCGGGGCGATGTCGGCGGGGTTCTTCGAGACGTAGTCACCGGTCAGCAGAATGAGGTCGGGGCGAGCCTCATTCGCAGTGGCGACTGCTGTTCGCAGGAAGTCATCCGAAGTCTGCGGGCTGCGGTGGAAGTCGGTGAGGTGCGCGACTCGCAGGCCGCGCAGCGCCTCCGGAAGGAAAGGGACAGCGACTGTATGCTCGGTGATCTCCATCAAGGCGTCGGCTCCGGCTGGATTGCTGCCTTGTCCGCCTCGGCTTGATCCACAGTGCGGTCCTTTTGAAAAGCTGAGAGCTCCTCCTGGACGCCAGCAGCCTCCTGGCTTCGGTTCAGTGCCTTCAGAGTCTCAAGCCAGCGGGTGAAGACTGCCTCATAGAGCCGGGCTAGATCGGCGCGCTTCTGGGGTGTGCGGTTGGAGTTCACCTCCTGATTTCGACTTTTCCAGTACTCCTTCAGCACACTATCTGCCGCCTTGTATTCTCCCACAGCCTCCTCTTGGCGCCCGGCGTCGGCGGCAAGGTCACCCAGCGCGGCATGGGCGTAAGCGAACTCGGTCTCCTCAAGCTCCGGCACGGCGCGGATGGTTCCATAGGGCGTCTTTTCCAGCGCTGTCATCTGTCGGTAAAACGCACTGGCCTGCTCCGCCTTGCCCGCGTCCAGAAGAGTTTTTGCCAGCAGGCGCAGGGTCTGGAGATTACGTGGCTCACGGCTGCGGGCGCGCTCCAGTGCAGCCAACGCATTGGCGATGTCGCCAGTGTTGCCGTAGAGCTGGCCCAGGCGATAGAGATTCTTGCCTGTGGGGGCCAGACGGACAGCGGTCGCAATCTCTGTAATAGCGCCGTCCTTATTGTGAAGTCCTTGCTCCACTTGCGCCAAAAAGAGGTGCGGATCACCATCTAGCGGATCGGCGGTAGCAGCGGAATGGTAGTCTGTTGCGGCAGCTTCAAGCGTTGCCGCCTCCTCGCCAGCGGCGATATTCATCCGGGCTCCTAAGGCAGCAGAAGAGCGCCAGAACAGGAAAAGCGCAGCAAGCAGGATGAATCCAAGCATCTCCTGGCCGAGCGGGCGCGGAGTCTGGGTGCCTAGTGGAGCCATGTCCCGCGACAGAGCGACCATGAGTGCCGACACAGCGGCGAAAGTCACCGCTGTCCCGACTATATAGAGGTCGGAGTCGAACAGGTTGTGCAGCAATGCCGCCATGACGCCGGTCAAGAGGCCCGCCAGAAGCAGTCCGGGGTCTCCAAAAAGAGGGTGTTCTGTTGAGGAGATGAGAGCCGATGCCTCCGGACGAATGCGCTGTAGACGGATTGTATGAGCGGCGAAGGCGGTGGAGGCTGCTAGAGCCGCCAGCAGAAACAGGCCGCCGGGCAGCCCCATCTCCCCCAACCATTGGAGGTACCCGTTATGTGCATGCGCCGTGTAAGCGGTCTCGGCGTAGCGGGGATAGGCGGCGTCGAATGTGCCGATGCCTGTGCCCGTGATCGGGTTGGCAAGAGCCATTCGCACAGTCCCGTTCCAGGTATAGCGGCGGAATTCGCCGGAATGACTTTGCGCCTCCGTCGCGCTCTGCATGCTCACCTGACCGGTCTGCCGATCCGTCACTTTCACCTGCCCCTGGAAGCGTGACAGGGTGGGGGCGATGCCGATTGCCGCGCCGCTTCCGAAAACAGCGAGGCCAAGAAAGATCGCTTTACCGCTGCGTCGCAGTCCTCCCGCGAACAGGGACAGCCCGAACCAAGCCGCCATAGAAATGAAGAGCACGGCGGCCGCAGAGCGGGAGCCAGTCAGCAGGAGGCACGCGCTTTGAAACGCCAGGCCCAGGCCGAGCAGAAGGCGCAGCATTCTGTCCTTTGCGGTCACGAAACTGGCAAGCGTAACGGGGAGAACAAGCAACAGGTAGCCTGCCAGAAAATCAGGATTGGCGAAGCTGCCGAAGGTGCGATGCGAATAATCGTGGATTTTGGCATGCTCGATGTACTCTCGCAGGCCGAAGACCGCAGCCAGAGTCCCTCCGAGCAGCACCGCTCCAAGCAGGGCATAGAGGCCATCTTTATCGCGTCCCAGTCTTGAGATTAGCCCGCCGAGCAACAGTGCGCCAGTCAGTAGTGCTAGAGCATTCAGGCTATATGCCAGAGTGATACTGTGCGTCAACGAGAGAACAGCCCAGCCGCATATTAGAACACATGCGCCTGCGAGCCCTGGAACGGCCCCGATGGCGACCGGGCGCTTCCATTCGCGCCAGGCATTGAGAAGCACTGCTGCCGCGATGAGCGCAATGCACAGCGGGAAACCGCCTGTTCCCATGAAGCTGAAAGGGCGGCCCGTTGGGTAGCTTCCCGACTGAGGGATATTCGCAAAGCTGCCCGCCCAGATCGGAGTAGTCACAAGTGCAGTCGACAGCAGCGCGACCGTCGCCCAATCCAGGCGGTTGAGCGCGCGCGGATTGCGCTCCGAAGCCTCTGGGATTGGCGCGTGGAATCCATTCTTTTCAACAGCGGACGGCAGGATTCTTTTCTCGATGCGGCTCAAGATTTCTCTCCTGATTCTTTTGGAGATTTGCTTTCAGGGGCACGTTTTGGCGGCGGCTGTTTGCCCGTCATGCGTTTGCGCCAGTATCGGAGCTTGTAGCGGATCATTTGACCCGACGCTCGAAGCGCTATCCCGACAGGGATGAGCGGGCGCACCAGGAGAGGGATCGACGTGCTGTAATGTTTTTTGTAGAACAGGTACTGGCTGCGGTGAAACTCGTAGGTCATGCGAGTCGGCACCTGGTCGGAGCTTTTGCCGATGTGGTGGTAGATGACCGAGTCGGGGAAATAGGCCACGCGCCACTGTCCGCCGGTCGGGTTCT
>JANXLO010000569.1 GCA_025355115.1 Chthonomonadaceae bacterium | reverse complement strand
GTCAGCCCGTCGTGCAGATCGTAGGCGACCGTGCGCCTCTCCTCCTCCTGATCCACGAAGAGGCCCCGTATCAGCGCGTACTGCCTGGAAAGCACGATCATAAAGTAGATAGCGACGGAGATGTACTGGTTCAGAGCCAGGAGGACGGCTTCGTCCTCCTGCGTGAACTCCCCCGCCCCTTCTCGACCGGTCAGATAGAGACAGCCAAGAGTGCCTTTGCCTCTGCGGATGGGAACGCCCAGAAAGCTTCTTCGCCCGGCAAATCGAGGGACAGATCCCGGTGAGATTTGTGTGATGCGTCGGGAAAGGCGGAGCGGCTTCGTCTGACCCATCATCAGCCCGAGAACGCCGGGACATGGCTTAATGAACCCGCCGTCGTTGTCGGGAGTGGGACTGCCTGTGGCCGCTATGTCCGCGAAGGACCCGTCGACTAGATGGCCAACCCCTATTGCCGCATATCTAGCGCCCGTCAGATGGCGCGCCGCCTCCGCGAAATGATGCAAAGCCTCTCTCCCCGAGAAGTTCGCCAGCGTCTCCAGTCCCAGTCGATGGGCCGCGGCCAGCCGGGGCGAATGCGCTACGACAGCTAGAGAGTTGGAAGAGGCGAGCGGAAAAACGGCTGAGAAATCCTTTCCGCTCTGGATCTGAAAGAGCAGGGTCTGCGGAGGGCGACCGCGCCTGTCTCTGCTCTGGTTATCCAGCAGAAAGCAGTGCAGTCGGGCAGGAGTGGAGTCGGTGTGTTCGACGCAGGCGCGCAGGGGAAAGCTCCCCTGCCAGAAGCCGTCGCGCTGGAGGGAGGGCAGAATTATGGCGTCGAACGTGAGATAGTCATCGGGGGCGGTGAGATCACGCAAGGTGGATCCGAAAAAAGGCCGATGCAGATGACGATTTCCTGCCTCGTTCAGAAACAGCAGTCCGCCATCGGCTGTCGCCAGTCCAACGATGTCCTGACTGGCCTCCACGCAGCCCAGCAGGTCCAGTCCGCTCGACTCCACATCCACGAAAGCGTGGATGTCCCTGCAGCAGAGGCTCCAATGAACGATTTTCCCGTTCAGGTCGCGAACAGGCGCTGAGCTCCAGAGATGCCAGCGATATTGCTGATCGGACGCGCGTCCGAGGCGGCAGTCGCACTCGGAGGGCTGTCCGTTCGAAAGAGCCGCATGCCACTGCTGTCGGCAGAGACGCCGATCGTCAGGATGAAGAGCTTCAAGCCACTCCTCGCCCTGTGAGGCTTCGGGAGCCAGTCCGGTATAGGTAGTCCATTCAGAGGTGAAGTAGTTGGTGCTCCCGTCGGGCAACGAAGTCCAAAGGAGGAGCGACGAATGCTGAGTCCTTGTGACCGCGCCCAACGGAGACCGTTCGTGGGTGCCGGAACGCGGCTGATCGGCGAGAAGTACATTCGGAGGCATAAGCGTTCGGCTGGACCCTTTTTTCCGGGTGACGGCCGCATAGGTGAGCCGAACTGCCACTCCATGGAATAAAATGCTTTTCTGGCTCAGCGCAGGCGGGGAAGCCGGGAGAGCAGGAAGCTGGACATGCGCACGTTTGCTGCGTTTTCACCCTCTGCCGCGGCAACCTGATGCTGCCTGAAAAATGCGAAACGATACTCGTATTATATCGTGGCGAACGAGGAGTGGCATCCCCAAAACGGCATATTTTGACTGCTCTGGGCGGAAATCGGCAGTTAAATTTCCACGGTCCGTGATCCGATCGCCCAATTTCAAACACTGACGCCATGCTTGTCCGCATTCGCGTCAGTTCAGGCCATCGGCACCAGGCTCTGGCGGACAGCCCAGACCGCGGCCTGCACCCGGTCGGAAACAGCCAGCTTGCCGATGATATGCTCGACGTGCGTTTTGACGGTGCCCTCCGCAATGTAGAGCAGAGTGGCTATGTCTCGATTGGACAGCCCGGTCGCCACGTAGCGAAGCACCTCCACCTCTCTAGGGGTAAGCGGCACGGTCAGATCCTCCGAGCCCTCGATGTTTTGCGTCACGCACCGCAGGGAATGAACCAGATCCTCGCGGGACATAAGTATCTGTCCGTCCGCCACATCACGCAGGGCCTTGAGAAGCTCCTGGCGATTGACGCCCTTCAATAGATAGCCAGAGGCGCCTCCGGCGACGGCGCGCGCCATAAAGGTCGGATTGCTGTAGGTGGTCAGCATGATGACGGAGATCTGCGGATAGCCCGCTTTAAGGGCAGTGAGCGTCTCGAAGCCGTCCCCTCCCGCCATGCGGATATCCAAAAGCACCAGCCTCGGCAACAGTCTCCCGATGGTCTCGACAGCCTCTTTGCCGGAGGAGGCTTCGCCCACGACCTCGAACTCCGTATTGTTCAGCATGCTTCGCACACCGTCTCGCCATATCTCATGGTCGTCGACGATCATGACGGGCATAGCCGAACGCGATTTTAGATCATTCAGTCCTTCGCTGCTCATCTCTGCTTCTCCGTTGTCCAGGCAGGACGTCCCCTGAAACCAGCATCGCGCAGTCAATCAATTCCAGTATACCTCCGAGGATGAGGAATCACTGAGTAATCGCACCACTCCTGCGGGGAAAGGAGCAATAAATAAGGCGACCGTCATGCCCGCACGTTCGAAGTCTGAAGGCCGGCTTGCCAGGCGAAGGCAAATTTCGTCGCGAGCATAGTGTTGGGTGAGGCCGAGAAAGCGATTCAGCGGACGAAAATGCCAGAAGGCGCGTTCAACTGACGGACTCCTGCGCCGTTCGTGCCAAATACCGTCCAGCCTTTGCCGGTCATGTCGTCCATGACGACGATTCGGTCGTTGCCCGGATCCGCGATCCAGATATGCCCGTCGTTTTCGACGAAGATCCCGCTTGGCTGATTGAACTGAAGCTTGCCACCGCCCGTCCTGCCGAGGAAGACCATATTCTTGCCCGTCATGTCGTCCATGCGCGAGATGCGCGCATTGGCGCTGTCGACGACGTAGATGCGGTTGGCGCGGTCCACGAAGAGCGCGGCGGGATTTGCAAACGGGCCTTTGTACTCGATCCAGTTGAGACCGTACATGTCGTCCATGCGCACGATGCGGTTATTGATTTTGCCTGCTGGGATGTTCATGGTGTCGGCTACGTATATGTGCTCGGACGCGTCCACGAAGATGCTGCTTGGGTAGCTGAACCGACTGCTCCCGGTGCCTTGCTTGCCCAGGTCGAGCCAGTGCGTTCCGGTCATATCGTCGGCGACCACGATGCGGTCATTGTTATGGTCGGCCACATAGAGGCGATCGCCGCTGTCGGCATAGAGGCTGGAGGGCAGGCTGAACTGAGACGCGCCGTCTCCCCGCCTGCCGAAAGCGGACCAGTTCAGCCCGGTCATGTCGTCTGTGCGGATGATCCGGCAGTTCCCGGTGTCGACGATGTAGATGTGCTCATCTTCATCCACAAAGAGACTATGCGGGCGGTCGAAATGGTTGGATTCCGTGCTCGCCACAGTGCCCAGCGTCTTCCAGCCTTTGCCTGTAATATCGTCCATGCGAACAATACGGTTATTGCCCGTGTCCGCGATATAGATGTGTTTGATTCTCTGATCCGAGCCGGAATGGCCGCCGCGTTTCGGGCATCCGAACAGCGTCAGCAACGCCAGCAGGAGCAGCAGTCCTGTCCCTCGCCGCACGATGGTTTCTCCCCAATAGATCTTCGAGCCTGCTGTGAAAGATACCTTATCCAGGGCGGGACTGTCCAGTGCAGACCCGCCGGATAGATGCCGAGCCACTGTGCGTCCTCTCGATGGGAGAGGCTCGGCAGCACACATCAGCCTCAGTCCAGACCAAGCGAGTGCAGGTAGGCGCGGGCCGACGGCAGCCATTCGATCTGTTGCGCGGGAGTGGGCTGAAGGTGCGGCAGATCCTTGAAGCTAGGGAAATCGCCGCCCCAGGCCAGCCCCTGCGCACGGGCGCAGTGCCCCAGCGTCTGCCACATCGCGTACGGGCCATCCCAGTGCGGCACTCCTTTCTCATCGAACCAGACGGCATCGCAGGCCAGCCCTGCGGGATGAAGGCCCACCGCGCCGCGCTTATAGGTCACGATGGGACCGGGCCGAGTGCGCCCCTGAGCGTAGAGCCACTCCTGACGGGCCTGGCTGCGGTAAGTCTCGAAAGGACTCCAGCGCACGAAGCCCGTGTATTTGCCAGCGCACTCGTGGTCGGCCTCCGCAATGGCCGCTTCCACCAGTGCCGCGAACGGAGAGTACAGGTGATGCAGGCTGCTGTCGGGCGTATCGATATTGGTCATATTCGCCTCCTTTTTCACTTGTAGTGCCGCCGCAGGAGGCGAATATGCAGCAGAGCGGGAAGCAGCACCGAAAGGAGACCTTACTTTCCCTGCCGGCAGGCACTTTCGAGCCGGGCAGTCCGTAAGTAGAGGTTGAAAAAGAGAGCAGGCCGACTGGTGAAATGAGTCGGATTACGAGCCTTTCGAGCCGAAGGTGCTGCCAACCTGCGACCGTTTCTCAGGAGAATTTCATGCTTATTCGCGTCGGTTATGACATAGTTTTCGAGATGGCGGCTCCCACGCCTATGATCGTCCTGCTCAATCTGCATCCCTCGCTGCTCGGCGGCCTGGAGTCGCCTGACCGAATCCTCACCGAGCCGGCGGTGCCCATAGAGGAGTACAACGATGGGTTCGGCAACCGATGCGGGCGACTGGTCGCTCCCACCGGGACATTCCGCATTTTCAGCGGCACCGATGTCCCCGACGACGGCCTGCCCGACCCGGTCGACCGAGGCGCATTTCAGCACGCCGTAGAGTCCCTGCCCGCCGAGACGCTTCAGTTCCTCCTGAGCAGCCGCTACTGCGAGGTCGATCGCCTCTCCGACACCGCATGGAAGCTTTTTGGAGCGTCGACTGCGCAGGGATGGGATCGGGTGCAGGTGATCTGCGACTGGGTCAACTCCCACGTGCGGTTCGATTATCAGTTGACTCATCCCTCCAAAACCGCATTCGATGTGTTCAATGAAGGCACTGGAGTCTGTAGGGATTTTCAGCATCTGGCGATCACCTTCTGCCGCGCACTGAACATTCCGGCCCGATATGCGACCGGCTACATTCCTGACATCGGCGTACCTGTAAACGGGGACATGGACTTCGCCGCTTGGTTTCAGGTCTATCTGGGCGGGGAGTGGCATACCTTCGATGCGCGCAACAATCAGCCGAGAATTGGGCGCCTGCTGATGGGGACGGGGCGAGATGCCGTTGACGTGGCGCTGACCACCTCGTTCGGCAGTGCGCTGCTGAAGAAGTTCGTCGTGATTTCGGATCTGGTCAGCGAATAGGCAAGCGGCATCCTCTTGCCGCCGCCTCGGGCGGTGTGCTATACTGCGTCGAGATGCGGACGATCCCGGCGTAGCGCGTCCGCAAAACATTCCGTGACACTATTAAGGCGAACGGCCATGCTCATCCCCCTCAATGGAACTTCCCGAATAACAGAGATCGAGACGAGATTCACGGCGCTTTTCGGCATGCAGCCGACGATTCTCGTGCGGGCGCCGGGGCGCGTCAATCTGATCGGTGAACACACGGACTACAACGATGGATTCGTGTTTCCCGCGGCCATCGACCGCGATGTACTGATCGCCGCCGCGCCGCGAACGGATCGCCAGGTGCGTGCCTACGCCCTCAATTTCAACCAGTCGTCCACCTTCACCCTAGAGGATATTCAGCCTGCGACCGAGGGCCGCGAGCGCTGGAGCAACTACATTCGGGCGATGGCCTGGGTGCTGCATGAGGAGGGACTGGGGACGCAGGGCATGAACTGCGTGACTCTGGGAGATGTGCCGCTGGGGGCAGGGCTGTCGTCCTCCGCGGCTATGCTCGTCGCGAGCGGGCTGGCGTTCGCGGCTGGGGCGGGCCTGGAACTCGAGCCGGTGCGTTTGGCTCTGCTGGCGCAGCGGGCCGAGCGCGAGTTCGTCGGCGTCAACGTGGGGATAATGGATCAGTTCATCTCGGCCCTGGGGCAGAAGGATCACGCGCTTCTGATCGACACCCGCTCGCTCACCTACGAGGCGGTGCCTCTGCCGCAGTCCGGTGTGACAATCGTGATCGCGGACACCAACAAGAAGCGCGGACTGGTGGATTCGGAGTACAACACGCGCCGTGCGGAGTGCGAGCGCGCAGTGGAAATACTCAAGGAGTCTCTTCCGGAGATCATCGCTTTGCGCGACGTTTCACTGGCCGATTTCGAGAGATACGCCGATCGTCTGCCGGAGGAGACTCGCCGCCGAGCACGTCACGTTGTGACCGAGGATGCCCGCACACTCGAGAGCGTCACCGCACTGAAGGCCGGAGACATTACGCGCTTTGGACAGCTCATGAACGAATCTCACTACAGCCTGCAGCACGACTATGAGGTCAGCTGCAGGGAGCTGGATGCTATGGTGGAGGCCGCCCGCTCGATCGAGGGGGTCTACGGGGCGCGCATGACGGGGGCGGGATTCGGGGGCTGCACAGTCAGCCTCGTCGCGACCGAGGCAGTCGAAAAATTCCAGCAGGAGGTTCCTGCGCTGTACAAACAGGCGACGGGCCTTACCCCCGCTATCTATGTCACCACTGCCGCTCAGGGCGCCCAACGCCTGAAGTAGTGAGTTTTTTTCGACTCGGGGGCAGCAAGACAGGCCCAGAGAACCCATCCGTTCATTGACAGGGACGTTCGGGCATGATATAATAGATTTTGGATTTCGCAGGCGCCGGACACTCTCCGCTCGGCACCTTTGCTTCCCGCTCCCGTCACCTCCGCCCGGTTTCAGGCAGTTGCGTAGAGCCTGTGCGATCTGTCTCCGTATGGAGTGATGTCCGAGTTGGTCGAAGGAGCACGATTGGAAATCGTGTAAAGGTTAATCGCCTTTCGAGGGTTCGAATCCCTCTCACTCCGTTCTGTTCTTCGGTCTGGTTCTAGTGAGAGGGGCCGAGTCCGGCGGCGAGCCGGGTTTGGCCCCTTTTCCGCATCTGAAGCCCTGCTCACTCTCAGGAGGAGTTCTTGCCCGGTCGTCGCACCTCTTCACGGCCTCCGCTGTTCGTATTGCGCTGGCTGCTCGTCGGCCTGTCGTTGCCCTGCGTCTATTTCGGCGGGGCGGGGGCGTCCTTCTTCTGGCGTCAGCGAGCCGCCTATGCCTCCGCTGCCTCCGTCCGATTGCCCGCTCTGCCAGCGCCAGGCCCGCATGAGCGACTGCTCGTTTTCGCGCCGCACTGCGACGATGAGACGCTGGGATGCGGAGGGCTGATGCAGCAAACTCTGGAGGCCGGAGGAGCGGTTCGAACCGTAATGCTCACCAACGGCGACGGGTTTCGCTCGGCCGTGGTGCGGCAGGCTCGGACTTTGCGCATCGGCCCGCAGGACTATATCCGCTTTGCCGCGCTCCGGCAGGATGAATCGCACACCGCACTTGCTGGACTGGGCGTGACCAGCAAGGACGTGCTGTTTCTGGGCTATCCGGATCGCGGGCTCGCGGCGCTGTGGAACGATCACTGGTCGCCGAATGAGCCTTATGCGTCGGTCTTCACCGGGCGAGACCGCTCGCCTTACGCAGACACATTCGACCGCTCCGCCCGCTACTGTGGGCAGGATCTGCTCGCCGACATCAAATCGACCTTGCGTGCATTTCGTCCGACACTGGTTACCGTGACGCATCCTTCGGATGACCACTCCGACCATGCCGCCGCCGCAGCATTCGTGACCCGCGCAGTCTCCGAACTCCAGTCCGATCCTAAGGAGGCGGGCTGGGCCTCGCAGATACGTCTGCGCTACTATCTGGTGCACCGCGGGGACTGGCCATTGCCGCAGGGGATGCATCCGGACGCGCCGCTGCTGCCTCCCGTCGAAATGCGAAATCTGGATACGCGGTGGGAGCTTCTGACTCTCACGCCCCGGCAGACGGAGCGCAAGGCGCGGAGCATCGCGCTCTATACTTCACAGATCGAGATCGCGCACGAATTTCTGAGCGCTTTCGCCCGGCGCACCGAGTTCTTTGGGACTCTGCCGGAGATGCGTCTGCCCGTGCTGGAACGCGGAGCCATCGCGCCCGGCGCAGACCTGCTGACGTGGGCGAAGCTGCCTCCTGTTCTGCTCGACCCGGCCCGCGACACTGTGCTGCGCGACATGCAGGGCGGAGGCGACATCCGCTCACTCTACGCCTGCCGAGAGGGTGAAACGCTTCATCTGAGGCTCGACACCCGCCAGCCGATAAGCGGCCGATTCGTCTATCAGTTTCGGTTGAGGGCCTTTGGGCCAAATGGCGAGACGGCGGCAAGCTCGTTCCACATCGCGCTTCAACCTGACAGGGAGACGAGCGCTTCGCCTCAAGGAGTTCGCTGCAGCGCTCAGGGTCGCAGTCTGATCGCGGAGGTGCCCTGGAGCCTGCTGTCCCACCCTCTCGCCGGTGCCGAAGTTCGCACGCTCGCCATTGGGGTCACTACCATCCTCAGCGGGGCGGAGGTGGACAGAACGGGGGAGCGGTTCCTGCAATGCCGCTGAGCGGGAAATCGGAAACTGAGGTGACGGCGACGGGCGAGCGCCTTGGAATTATGGGCGGCACGTTCGACCCGATCCACAATGGGCATCTGTTTGTAGCGGAGGAGGCTCGGGCAAGGTTCAGTCTGGATGGAATACTTTTCGTGCCCAACGGCGCGCCGCCCCATAAGAGTGACTATCTGCTGACGGCAGCCCGCCATCGCTATGAAATGACCCGAATCGCAACCGCCGACAACTCGGCTTTCACCTGTCTTTCCCTTGAACTGGATAGGCCGGGACCATCTTACACGGTGGAGACATTGACCCTGCTGCAGGCGCAGCACCCGGCGGCTGAGCTGTTCTACATCACTGGAGTGGACGCCATCGCCGACATTCTCACCTGGCGGCGGCACGAAGAGATCATCCGAATGGTGACCTTCATCGCCGCGACGCGGCCCGGCTTCAGCCCTGAATCCCTTGCGGAGCGGTTGCCGCCCTCCTACTTGCAGCGCATTCTGATGCTCGGCACGACCGCCATCGGAATCTCATCGACGGAGATTCGCGAGCGCATTCGTCTCGGCCTGCCTGCGCGCTACCTCACCCCGGACGGGGTGCGCGACTACATTGAAAAGAATCATCTGTATGAGAACGCGGCCATTCCTATCGGAAGCACCCAGTTCCCGGAGACAACATCGTGACGCATCCGAATGAAAAAGAAGACCCGATCCTCCTTGAGGAGGACGAATTGAAGATGGCAGAATTGGAAGAGGAAGATATGGAAGAAATTGAGATCGAAGAGGACGACCTCTTTGAGGAAGCCGAGCCCGTTGCCGTGCTCGAGGAGCTTGGAACTGAAGAGCGATTGGAGATCGTCGTGCGGGCGGCCGATGCGATCAAGGCTTCCGACATTGTCGCGCTCGACCTTCGCGGCCTGACAATCATCGCCGATTTCTTCGTCATCTGCACCGGCAAGTCGTCCATCCAGATACGCGGCATCGCCGACCGGATGGAGGAGAAGATGCGCATGAGCGGGTACCGCAAACTGCGCATGGAAGGCTATCAGGAGGCGACCTGGATCCTCATCGATTTCGGTGATGTCGTCGCGCACGTCATGGCGGAGGAGCAGCGAGCCTTCTACAGCCTGGAGGAGTTCTGGGCCGAGGCGCCGCGCCTCGAACTCAACCTGACCCCGGAGCCAGCGACGCTCAACGCCTCTTCGCTCGCTCCCTGATCACATTTCGCGCTACGGAGGGTGGAACGCATGGAGAACGTAGAACGACCGACGCCCGAGCCGACTCAGGCTCTCCCGCCGCCCACCCGCCCCCAGCCTGAGCCGACCCAGGCTTTCGCGCTGCCCGTCCGACCGCCCGCAGAGCCGACGCAGGCAGTTTCGCCCACGGGAGCCGATCCGCTCTCGGACGTTGAGAAGCGGCGTCACCTCGAGGCGGAGCTCACCAAAATGGGGCTCTCTCCCGAAGAGGTGCGCCGGCTGCTGAACGCAAGCTCTCACACAGCTGATGCCGCTCCCTCCCCATTGCCGAAGCCAGCCCTTGTTCCCCCCGTCATGCCGCAGTCCGCCGCGCCCCCCAAGGCCGCTTCCGAGCGCGTGACTGCCAGTTCGCTTCAGGCGTTTGCCGCGCAGTTGAAGGCGGAAAAGGATGCAGTCCGTCAGGTCGCCATCGTCACGCACGGCCA
>JANXLO010000550.1 GCA_025355115.1 Chthonomonadaceae bacterium | reverse complement strand
AGCTCAGGGGCGTGGTAGAGCCCGGAGGTCTGCAGAACCGCCTGCTGGGCTGTCGGTAAGATGGCGATGGCTCGCTGCACACCGAAGTCCGTGACTTTCACGGCTCCTTCGGGAGTGATGATAATGTTCTGAGGGCGGAGGTCGCCATGCACTTGAGCGACCGAATGGGCATACATCAGAGCCTCGCCGATGGCGCATGCGTAGTCCACCGCGACGGAGAGGGTGAACGGGGCGATTCGGCGGATTCGCTCCTTCAGGTTGATGCCGCGAACGAATTCGGTCACGACGAACGGCTGCCCCTCCTCGCTTATCCCGAACTCCTGAAAAGCCGCAATATTGGGGTGGGCGAGGCCTGCGGTCGCCTCCGTCCCCCCCTTAAGCGCGGTGGCATAGATCCCATCCGAGACGTAGGCTGGAGTGACGCACTTCACGGCCACAACACGGTTTGTTCCCTTTTCACGCGCCTTATAGACTGTGAAAAGGGCGCTCTCGCCCGCCTTCTCCACGACCTCGAAACGCTGATTGACCCACTGGTTAATCACGCCTGTTTGCCCCTCTCGGCGGAAGCATCGAACTGCCTGGCATTCTCACGGGCGAACTCCGTTTCCGCCTCCGCTCTCTCCCGCATCGCCTCGTCAGCGCCTGGACGTAGACCTCGAACGATCCTCACCACGAAGACGACGATTGTAGCGCTCAATAGCAGCACATAGCAGGGGGTCAGGACTTTCTCGTCCAGCAGATCCGTCTGCTCCTGACCGAGCAGACCGGCGGCCAGAAGCCCCTGCACGATCAGCCATCGGCCTGAGAAAAGAACGATCCAGGCAACGATAAAAGCGATGCTGACCTTTTTTGGCAGAAAATCGATGGTCTCCGAATCTGAGTCGAAATCGCTCTCCCCCGCATTTTCTGGAGGGTACGGCAGAGGCTCTTTATCTTTCACGATTTCAGCCATCGGCGAGCCCCTTATGACGCTCGATAGCTGCGCGGACGGCCTCCGGCGGCACATTTCGGCTGAGGAACACCTCGCCTATCTGCCTTGCGAGGATGAACTGCAGCCTCCCGGCCTCCGTCTTCTTGTCCCGTTGCGCCGCCGCCAAAATCAGATCGGCCTCGATGTCCAAGGGAAACGACTGCGGCAGATGGGCGCGCTCCAGAGCCTCGCACAGCTCCCCGCGCACTGAAGTAGGAGTTACGCCGAGCACCTCGCCGACCAGGCAGGCTGTGACCATGCCGATAGCAATGGCCTCCCCATGCTTGAAACGCCTGTAGGCTGTAACTGACTCGAGTGCGTGGCCAACCGTATGCCCAAAATTCAGGATGGCGCGCAGTCCCTGCTCGGTCTCGTCCTGCCCGACGACTTCGGCTTTGATCTCACACGAGCGGGCGATGACAGTCGTAAGGGCCGCTTCATCCCGTCTCATCAGGGCGGGTAGCAGTGTGACGACCGAACTCAAAAAAGCTTTGTCGTAGATTATACCATACTTGATAACCTCCGAAAGCCCCGACCGCAGCTCGCGCAGCGGCAGCGTCATCAGTGTCGCCGGATCGATTATTACGGCAGAGGGCTGGTGGAATGCGCCTACTAGATTTTTGCCCTCAGGCAGATCCACGCCAGTTTTGCCTCCCACGCTCGCATCGACCTGCGCGAGCAGGGTGGTAGGCACCTGCACGAATCGAATGCCTCGCAGGTAGGTCGCCGCGGCAAACCCGGCCATATCGCCTACGACGCCGCCGCCGACCGAGACGACGAGTCCTTTTCGATCCAAGCCGAACAAGATGAATTCACGGTAGAGCCTGGCCACGGCGCTCAAATTTTTGGATCGCTCGCCTGCCGGTACCGTAACGATCGCAGCCTCAATGCCCATCTCAGATAGCGACGACGCCAACGGGCTTGCGTAGCTGCGCAGCAGCCCCGGATGCGTCACGATGCAGACCTTCCCGCCTCGCGCGTGTCCAGCGATGATCCCGCCCGCCCGCCCCGAACTCAGCAGGCCGTTGCCGATATGAAGTGAGTAGCTGCGCTCACCCAGCGGGACTGAGAGGCAAAAATCGCTCAATTCTCCCATCCTTCCTCCTGCCGGAGCCATTCGACGATCTCCTCAATGATGGCCTCTGGACGCCGGTCGGTCGTGTCTACTCGCAAGTGAGCCGCCGCCTGATACTGCGGTTCCCGAAGCTTCATAAGCTGTCTGACATGAGTGTACGGATCGCCGGAGTTCGCCAAAAGCGGGCGCGTCTCGGCGTTGCCTACTCGCTTCAGTACCACTCCGGGCGATGCGGTCAGCCATATCGTGAGGCAGTGCGCAAGGAGAATGGCCGCGTTCTCGGGGGCGATCACTGCACCGCCGCCCGTGGAGATCACCAGGCCAGAGCGCACTGCCAGAGCGGCGATCGCCTCCGATTCCATACGCCGAAAAGCAGGTTCCCCGTGCTCCGAAAACAGCTGGGAAACGGTGCATCCCTTTCTGCGCACGATCTCGGCATCGCTGTCCGCGAACTGGTAGTCGAGTCTCCGTGCAAGCCGTCGCCCGATCGTCGTCTTTCCGACGCCCATGAACCCGATCAGCGCGATGCTGCGCCTCTCTTCAGCCTTCATTTCAATTCCGTCCTGAACGAATTGCGCGCTGCCGAACCCAAAGCTACTGCCCGTCCATAGATTGTTGGAACGAAGAAACGTTCAGCCGGGAGAGGCTTCCTGTCGCGAAACGCGACAGGAGAGCCGCTGATGGCTGAACGTTTGCTCAATGCAGTCTTCGCGAAACCGCCTGCTACGGGGTGACGCCCGGCAGAGGCAACGCCCCTCCGCCGCCGCTGGGGGTCAGGCCTGCGCCGCCGCCAATGGCAGAGTTGGAGATGCGCTCCGGAAGGATGGTCGCCGTGATGAAGACCAGCAGTTCCGAGTCGTTGGTGGTGATGCTGCGAGAGCGGAACAGGTTGCCGATGAACGGGACATCTCCCAGCAGCGGCACCTTGAAGGTGCTGACGACATCGTTCTTGGAGTTCAGGCCTGCGATAACCATCGTATCACCGTTGCGGATGATGCGCTGGATCGGTGCGTTCTGCTGAGTGACGTTCGGGAAACTCGAGCCGTCGGGCCCGGTGAACGGAGCGCCAACAGCGGTCGAGACAGCCGAGCCGAACAGCGAGATGGAGTCGTCACCGTTGATTCGCGGGAAGATGCTGATGCCTGTGGTGACCGGAATGGTGCCGATCTGCGGGGTGACGATAGTCTGACCGCCGATGGCCGCTGTGACTGTGTTGGTGAAGACCGGGACCTGGGTGGTGATCTGGAAGGTCACGGGCATGTTGTTCAGGGTGGTCGCCATAGGAGAGGCAACCAGCTTGGCATGTCCTGTGCTGAGAGCGAAACTCAGCTGAGTGGAGAGGTTACCGGTGGCGTACTGCAGGAAGGCCTGTCCGCTCGTTCCCGCGAAGCCCGTGTTGGTTCCGCCGATGAGGTTGACCTTCTGGAACTGGAAGTTGATTCCGAAGTTGTTGATGTCGTTCTGAGTGACGGTTACAAACTCGGCCTTCAGCTGAAGCTGTCGGGGCTTAACGTCCAGAAGACGCAGAATGTCCCGCAGCTGCTTGAGAGCCGCCGCGTTGTCGTACTTGACGAGCAGTGAGCCGTCGTTGGTGATCGCGTAGAGCCCGGTGATGCCGTCGGGGAGCAGACCGGTCGCCTGACCGCCCTGGTTCTGTCCGCCTTGGTTCTGTCCACCGCCTGCCTGGCCGCCGCCGAACTGACCGCCGCCAGCCTGTCCGCCGCCGAACTGGCCTCCGCCGCCGCCGAACTGACCGCCTCCTCCTCCGAATTGGCCGCCTCCGCCCCCGCCGAACTGGCCTCCGCCGCCGCCTGCACCGCCTGCGCCGCCATTGATCGTCGGATTGAATTCAAATCCATTGCCGTTGACTGGCGCTGAGGGCACCGCTCCGCCCTGGCGCACTCGCTCGCCGGTGTTGATGTTGACGCCAGCCGCGTTGCGGAAAGGATTGAGGAAATGAGCGCCCGGGTTCTGCTTCTCAAGGATCGCATTGACCGACTGCGCGACGAAGATCTCCATCATCATGCCCATCGGGTTGTTGTCGACGCCGAAGAAGTGCGTAATGGTTCGAGGATCTGAGTAGAGCAGACGAATCTTCTCCACTTTGGAGGGTTCTTTGGGGCCGTTGCTGCCATTGATGGCTGACACACCCACGAAGGGGTCGTTGGGGAGAACGGGAAGGTTCTGAATTTCAGCTGCCGGTTTCGGCGCGCTGCCCTTCGGCCCGAAGAAGTAAACTCCGTCCTGCTCCCAGAAGTCCGCGCCAGCGGATTCTGCCATGAGCTTAAGGACGGTGCTGATGGACTTATCCTTGACGGAGAGAGTGACATTTCCGAAATCGGCGCTGCCGCCGCGCACGAGTACGTTGATTCCGGTCTTCTGCTCCACAAGTCGAATGGCCGCTCGGAGCGGCGATTCAGCCAGATCGAGATCGATGGTTGTGTTCGCCAGGACGTTCGATCCTCTGTTCGGAGTCTGACCATCGTCTGCCCTTGCGTTCAGGGCGCTGCCAGCCAGCAGCGTCGCGCCCAGCGCTCCGGCGACTATCATTCCGGCTGCGCGCCTTTTCTGTCGTTGCAAGCCCATATAGATGCCCCCTTTTGTGTGCGTCTTCTTGTCGGGACGCTGTCGATCATTTACCGAATAGACTATTATGTGCTCACTCCGCTTATTCCTGCTAGAACCTAAATTTTTTTTCAGCGACGGCTGCCAGATGCCAGAACAGGCACAGTCTCCTGTGCCTGTCCCGATGCTCGATAGGGTCTGGGTGCAAAGCAGCACCGAGGCCTTCAACTACTAGGCGGATCTCAGCTCAAGTTTCACGCGAGGCAAAACTGGAGCGGTTCTAACCAACAGATCAGAAGCCGCCGCGGCCGCCTCCACCGCCGCCACGACCGCCGCCACCTCCGCCGAAGCCTCCGCCGCCCTGGCTGCCGCCGCCGCCGAGGCCGCCGCCGCCAAAGCCGCCGCCGCCCTGGCCGCCGCCAAGGGAGCCGGGATACGGATTGATCCAGATGCCTTTAGTGGTCGGGCCGATGTTCAGAATCTTGCCTTCAGGCAGGATGTCCAGCAGGGAGGCCAGAGCCATGGTGAAGGAGTCGCGCGAAATGTGCTCGATCTTCGACTTGGTGTCCCCTTCGTCCAGCGGCTTATCCGTCGGCATTCCCGCCTCGGGGCCAACGCCATTTTCGACCTCTTTGGGAACGATCCGGTAGATATTGTCCTCGAACTTCCAGGTCAGCGGAAGGCCGGTGGACTTGACGAGAGTATCGAGCGCCACTCGGAACGGCACATCATGCAGATGTACCGAGACTTCCGCGTTCTTGAGAGTGGGATCAAGGAAGTAGTTGGCATTGATGTGACCGAAGAGAAGCTTGAGCGCGGAGTAGAGATTGGTGCTCTCCAGATCCAGCGAGATTTTCTTCGTGGTCGGGTCGTTCGCGCCTGCCGCGGGATCTACAGGGGGATCCTGAGCGCGAGCTCCGCCGGGCATAGCCAGCAGGCCCAGTGCGGTCAGCGACAGGGTCGCCAGACCAAGTTTGCCAAATTTAAGTGACATCGGTTTCTCCTCCTCCGAGTAAGGCCGCAGAAGACATGATTGTCAAGCGCGTCCGATATTTCCGTCGAGCGGTTTCCCGTCATCTGCATGACGGGGACAAGGCTGCACGGGATGAGTGACGACAAGTCTCCCTCGTTCGTTCCCCATCCTTGAAGCGCGGCACCATCGAACGCGCCGAACTCACACAGTTACAAGACCTGCCTGCTGCGCCCGTGTTTCTCAAGATAAGCGGCACATGCAGACGAAATCCAGAGCTTATTGGTGCGCAACTCCATTTGCGCGATGGATACAGATTAGACGATACGGGCGTGGAAAGGGTTACACGACCGCCATATGCTGAGAAGTATACCTCGTGAGAAAAGGTTTTGTCTCTGTCCGGCAGTAGACAAGTGGATGTTTCTCTTACTGGGGAGGCCCGCCGCCTGGCCCCCCGCCTTTGCGTCCGCCTCCGGCTCCTGCCGGCCCGCCGAAGCTAGGCCCGCCGCCGGGGTTGCCCTGCATTCCGCCCCCGGGATTGCCGCGTGGCCCGGTGTTGCTCTGGCCGTTCAGCGGCACGTCGCTGAGGGGAATCAACTGTGTGTAGGTCGCTTTACCCTCTTTGCTCTGCAGGGTGACCGTTTCTCCTTTTATAGAGACGACTCGATAGGTGCGTTTGGTTTGCCCCCCTGAAATCGGAAGCTCGACGCTGCTGCCAGGCTTGACGATAACGGGATCGCCTTGCGGCAGCTCCAAAATGGCATAGATGCCGTCGCCGCTCATAATTCCGGAGACGCGCGCCACAGCCTCCTCACGCACCTCGTATGGCTTTTCAGGTAGGACGACCGCCTCCGGCGGCGCGAGCCGTATCGGCTCGACGTCGGTGAAGACATAGGGAGGCGGCGGAATGATCTTCCAGCTGACATAGAACGGATCGAACCCCTTGCGATTGGGAAGGGCCTTGACGACCGGTTTGGGCGGGCCGGGGGCTGGTGCCTTGCCGTTGCCGAAGACTCCGCCGGGGTTTCCTGTCGCTGGGCCGCCTGGGCGTCCAGGACGACCGGGACGGCCAGGGGCGGGTCCAGAAGTCGGGGTGCCGGGAGCGCCTGGCGGGCGCTGGCCGAAGCCTCCGGGGCCTGGCCCCTTCGGGCGACCTCCCGGCGTAGTTGGGCCGGCCTGTCCGACCGAAGTCAGATGGATTGGGGCTGCGGCCCCTTCGGGCCGATAGATCAGCCAGGAGGCAACGCCGCCCACAAAGGCGCAGGTCGCGATGCTGGATATTGTCAGAAGTTGTCTTCGTTTCATGCTGCTATTCCTCTGTGCGAACGCACGGACTACCCGCTGCTACCCTGTGCCTAGCCCCCCGGCATGCCTACGGGGCCCTTGGCGCCTTTGCCCCCGAACGAGCCGAAGCCAGCAGGCCCTGCTCCTGTAGCTGCGCCCCCGCCTCCTCCGCCGATGACCGGGTCTGCAGCCGGCGGATCGGCCGGTGGAATCACATCCAGATGCATATCGTACGAGACGTTCAGGCTGGGACTCTGGCCTGACAGAGCGACATTGTCGACGACCGGCATCCCGAAGCCGTGCATGGCGTTGAAGCGTCGGAGATGGAGCATCGCGGCATTGAATGACTTGGCGACGACGGTCACGTGCCAGGGCTTGTCCTGTGGAAACCGGATGGAAGCCAGCTTCGATATGTCGTTGGGGTCGGTGCTGAAGGAGTCGATGGGGAAATCCTGGCCGAAGCTGCGGGTGACGCCTTCGCGGTCATGCGCATCGTACCATTTTTTAACTTTGACGCCCCAGACCATTGGGAGGTCTCGAATGCCGTATACTTTGCCGTCGCTGTAGAGGCCGTTGAAGGCGTACAGGTTCAGCAAGCTGGTGCTCTTCTGCTGCGGGGAGAACGCTATCTTAGGCATATAACGCGCCTGATTGATGGCCCAGGCTGCGGTGATGACCTTTGTCTTCTCCTTGGAATTGACGAAATCTTTCCTGTGTGCGGCCACTTTGGCTTCGGTGCCGCCCGCCTCCTCGGCGGCGGCGGTTGCCTTGCTGGAGGTGTCGATATCCTCGTTCTTCGGCTTGATGAGCGCGAAGAAGAGAATGATCGACATAAGAAGCGCGGTGCCTATGCCGATGAGGTTGATATGCAAAGAGGTCAATTTAGACATCGTTTTCTCCTAATTCCCCATTCTTCCGGCGCTGCCCGGTGCGCCGCCGCTGCCCGGCATGCCTCCGCCGCCAGGGCCGCTTATGCCGGGGCCGCCGAAGCCCGATGGTCCGGCAGGCGCGCCACCACCGCCCCAAGCGGGGGTCGCAATGCCGTCGGCAAGCGCTTTTTTCAGCACGAGCGAGGCCGTAAAATTGATGCCGGGACGGCCTTCGATGACCCCAGGGCCGACTGCCGCGTCCGCGGCTCCGCCGCCGGGTCCACCGGGTCCGCCGCCAGGCGATCCGCCTTTGCCGCCGAAGGTGGACATGGTAGCCATGCTAGCCATGCTCGCACCGCCTGCGGATCCGCCGCCTCCGGAGCCAGGGCCACCGAACCCGCCGGGCAGCCCGTTGGCTCCCGCCGTAGCAGTGCCAGCCGGTGGCCAGGGATGCTTGGGCAGGCTGATCGCGACGTTGTCGAAGGGCAGCGCAGGATCAGGCCCCGCGTAGTTGTTGCGCAAGTACATCCACCATTTGACGATATCGGTCTCCGTCTTGGCAAATCCTGTAAGGCTGATTGTCTTGCGTCCGGCGTCGAACGCCATCGTCTTGAGCAGGATATTGTCCGCGGTCACGGCACGCATCATCTCCATCGCGGCGGGCCAGGAGTCGTTGTACTTCTGGGCAGCGGCGATGAACACCTGACGCTTCTCGATCTGCGCGCGGCGGTTCTCCTCACTCTTGATATCCGATTCAGCCTTCTCATAGTCTGTCCGCAGGCCTTCGGCCTTCGTCTGCAGATCCTTTTGCTCGCTGTACTTCTGGTTCAGCGTGATCAGCCAGAACAGGAAGAGGCCCAGTGCTCCCGCAACGATTGCGGCCCAGAGCATTCCGAGGCGGACTTTCTTCTGTTTGTCATAGATATAGGGCGGCAGCAGGTTGATGCGCAGCATCGTAGTCGTCTCCCCTGGAGAAGAGAAGGCACGGCCTAAGGCGGCAGGGTTGAATTCCCCGCCCCGCCGTGCTTCCCGGCTTCATTTCTTTTTCTTTTTAGAGGCGTTGGGCACAAAAATCAGGTCGCGAGCCCCCAGCCCGATGCTGATGGGAAAGAGCGAGGCCATATCGCTCAACTGCTCCGGTGAGTAGTTGCGGGAGTTGACCGTGACGTTCTGGAGCGGATTGGCAACACGGGTGGGAATGCCGAGTTCCTGCTCCAGATAAGTGGCCAGGTGCGGCAGTCGGGCGGAGCCGCCGACGAGCAGGATCTCATGAACCTGAGCGTCCTGCGAGCGACCGCGATAGTATTCGAGTGAACGGCGCAGCTCCTGCGCCAGCTCTGAGAGAACAGGGGCCATCGCGTTGAATACATTGATGCGCAACTGATCCCGGTGCGGATCGGAGGAGGTCCCGCTCACGGCGACGGGCAGGTTTGCGTCGGCCACGGTCGATGCGGGCGTTCCAAACGGATCGGGGGCGGGGAAGGGCTGCGCGGGCTGTCCCGGGGTCTCATACACCGGCACGGCAGGAGTGAAGAATTCAGGCTGTCCAAACGTTGGATTGGCTGGCGGTTCATCGGCTCCGGGCGTCGCGAAGTCGAAGGGCATTCTTCCTGAGGGAGAGCTCACCTGCTCGTTGGTGGAAGCGGGCGGAGCCGTCGAGGCTTCGACATTGCCGCCGAACATCACGCCGCCGGGCTGGAAGAAGGGAGAGGGGGCGGTCTCCTGCTGCGGCGCGGCATCGGGTGCGATCCCGGGAACGCCGAAATCGTAGAAGCCGCCGCCGAAGGCCGCATCGCCTCCGAAGCTTGCCTGCGGCGCTGCCGACTGACCGAGAATGACCTCTCCGACGTCGCATTTATAGGCTTCAGCCGTAGGAATATCCACCTGAAGATGGTCGGCGATGGAGCGGGTCAGCGCGTCCCCCGCCAGGGGCAGAGTGCGCGGGAAAGTCAGAAGCTTGTCGCGGAAAATGCCGACGTCTGTGTTGGCGGCTCCGATATTCACGATGGCGACAGTGTGGCCAGCTTGCTGAGCCAGTTGCGGCCCTAGATCGAGGAGAGTGCGCCCGGCGGCGAGAGGCTCGACGTCGATTGCCCGGGGCTTTAGGCCCGCCGCGAAGAGCATCTCTACATGGCGATCCACCATGTCCTGCTGAGCTACGGCCAGAAGGACATCCATGTTCTGCCCTTCCGCGTAGCCTTCAGGACGGTCGATGGTCTGATAGTCCATGATGACTTCGTTCGCGGCGAACGGCACCTGCCGCTCGACTTCGTACTTCATCATCTCCGCGAGTTCGCCAGCGCTCATCTGAGGCACGTCGATGACGCGCACCACGACGGCGGACTGTCCCGAGACGGAGCTGATGCAATCGGAGGCGCGGATGCCGGACTGCTTCAACAGGCTCTTGACCGCCTGCCCCAGCAGATGAGCATCCACGATCAGGCTGTTTTCGTAAGCTTCCGGCGGCGTCGGCCCGACGCCCAGGGCGACGACCTCCACTCCTGTGCCGGACTTGCGCATCTCAGTCACTTTAATCTGATTGGAACCGATGTCCAGACCGACGTATGATCCACCCGCCATAGCTATAACCTCTGATGACTGCCGCCTGAATTTTATAGCGGCAAGTCCTAAATAGAAGCGATATTCTGGTGTCTGCGCTCCACGCTGATAGAGACGGTCACCCCTCCGCTAATAGTGCGGCGAGGAGTCCGGCAGGCAAACGGCGAGACACTGGTGAGCATTGTAACAGTTTTGCCTGACCCTGTCAACTCCTCAGGCCCGCCGACGAAATATTTTTCGCCGTTTGCTCCGGTCGCGTCCATTCTCTGCCTGTTTCGACTCTCTTTTTTGTTGCATTTCAACCCTCAGGGGTTCACCGATTCCTGCTGAAGCGACGCCCGAGGCAGCCGAATGAACAAAAAAAGCCTCTCTCCCACCTGGGAAGAGAGGCAAAGGCAGCGCCATCAAATGGACTAGATGTACTTGATGAAGGGGCCTACTCGAGCCAGAACCTGATCCGGCGCTAGGAACAGATCGCGGGCATCCGCTGTACCACTGTTCGGACGCGCATTGTCGTAGCTGGTCGCAGTCGGGATTGAGCCGGAATCGCCTTTCAGGGGCGCGACAGGCGCTATCGGGTCGGTTACTATGCCCTGCACGGATAGAATGTTCCGCACGATGGTCAGAATGCTCGTGTGGCGGGCCTCGGTTCCCTGGATGGCCGCTGCTGTCTGCGTATATTTGCTCTTTGTGGAGAAGCAGGGGATCGCGCCCAGGTAAGCCTGCACGCCGGTAGCTTCAGCCTCCAGCACCAGATCGAGCACCTGCTGGCGGGTCATGTTCTGGATGCCGAAATCGTATTTCGCGGGCTTGATTGTCGTGATCGCGGAGGAGCCGAGCGCGCCCTTCAGAAAGTCGCGGTGAGCAGCCTCGACAGGGGCAAACTTCTGGATGTAGGCCACATCGATTCCGGACACGTTGAGGCCGGAGATGAATCCGACGCTCGCTGCCGCCTGCGGGTCGGTGCCTCCCCCCGTCAGTCTAAGTATTGCCTGGACGTAGAGGTCTGCCTCCAGGTCCTCCAGGGCGAGCGCGTAGTTGAGTACTTGAATGTCACCGCTACCCGGAATGGCACTGGGAATAGCGGCTTCGGCCCTGCCGGGGACTAGCATCGTGGCGGCGACTAGGCCGGCGGCGGCGAGGCCCGCACCGCGGACGAACGCGCGGCGTCCAGAGGCTTCGGATGTGAGAATATCGCT
>JANXLO010000535.1 GCA_025355115.1 Chthonomonadaceae bacterium | reverse complement strand
ATCCCGCCTGTTGTGTGCTGCTCTGTGGAACGAACGACGCTTTTCAACGTACTTCCCCATCCGTGTTTCGCTCCGAGCTGGCCTCGCTGCTGGACGAGCTTATCGCGGCAAGGATCCCGGTCGTGGTGGTGACTCCCCCGCGTTTCTCCCCGCCGGCCTTTGCCGATTCACCTGATCTGAACGCGATCCTTTCGCCTCTTGTTGCAATCTTGCGAGAGGAGTCGGCCGCTCGCAGCCTGACTGTAGCAGATGCCAACAGTGCAGACGTCAAGCTGAACAAGGATGGGGTGCACGCGAGTCCTGCGGGGCAGGCGACGATAGCCGCGCTGGTGACGGACGCGGTGCGGGCCACGATCGGAAATTGAAGTAAGCAAGCTCTGACTGGCGGCATCGCATTCGCAGATTGGCAAAGGAAAGGCCCTCCGCCTCACTTTTTTAAGGTGAGAAGGAGGGCCGAGACTTTGACGAGAATGAGCGTTGACGCCAGCAAACTAAATGTCAACAAGCTATAACAACTATCTATAGGGCGAATGATGGGGATCGAACCCACGACCTCCAGGGCCACAACCTGGCACTCTAACCGACTGAGCTACAATCGCCGCACTGCATGACCGGGGCGAAATTCGCGCTGGACAGCAATATTTTATGGTAGCACGAGGATGCGCGGTTTGTCAAGCGAAACTGGCTGCTTTTTGGGGCTGATGTGCCGTTGTTCAACGAGCGGTTCGATGGCAGCTGACTAAATTAACTGAACATTTACTGGCTATTACCGTCTGAAGAGATGTATGATGGTTCGGAGCCGCAGTAGACATCGCGCCTTAATTTAGCGCGATGGAAGGGCGAGAATGGTTCGTCCGGTTGGCACGAACACCCATGCCATAAATCGAGTTTCGCACTGATCGCCTATCCGAGAACGTGCGGAGCTTTGCATACAGTGATGATACGCTAGCGTTTCAACCAAAAACAACAAATCGCTGCCGCTGTCTGCCATGAAGGTAGGCGCAGCAGAGGCCAAGAGTGCCTGCATCGCGTTTCCGTCTGTTCGGAAGCGTCGTGCAGGCATTTTTTTGGTTGTGCATCAGCTCTTTACCACTCATTTACCCTTAGAAGGCCGTCTGCCAACATGTCAATCGATACACTTCCCGTTGCGTTCGCTCGTGGCCAAAAAGTTACGAACTCGCCTGCTCGCACGAAGCAGATATTGCTCAACTCCAGGCGTCGGAGGCTCAAACTCTCCCTCCTGGTCTGCTCTCTGCTCGCAACAGCAGGCCTCGCATACGGTGGGTGGGTAGTCAAGTCGATCTCCGACCATCTGCCTTCCGTCGATAGTATCGCAGATGTGCGCCTCAATGCCGCGACTACGATATTATCGAGCGACGGGGTCATTCTGGCGACCCTGGAGTCGCAGCGGCGGAGGCCAGTGGCTCTGGAGCAGATCGCGCCCGACTTGCAGGCCGCGACCATCGCGACCGAGGACAGCCGGTTTTATGAGCACAATGGAATCGATCCACGCGGCATTTTTCGCGCACTGTTCGCCAATCTCCGCGACGGCAACTCGACTTCGCAGGGCGGAAGCACTCTCACGCAGCAACTGGCGCGCAGCCTCTACCTGACGAGCGAGAAGACCTATCGCCGCAAGATCGCTGAGATGCTGCTGGCGCGGCGCATCGAGGAGCGGTACGGCAAGCGCCAGATTCTCGAAGCCTATCTGAACACTGCCTACTATGGCAACGGCGCGTACGGCGTCGAGGCCGCTGCCAACACCTATTTCGGCAAGCCCGCCGCAAAGCTGACGCTCGGAGAGGCCGCACTGCTCGCCGGTCTGCCGCAGCGCCCCATCGCCTTCTCGCCCACCCAGCATCTGGACGCCGCGCTCCGGCGCCGAAAACTCGTGCTGGTCCGCATGGTCGCCACCGGGCGGATCAGCGAGTCGCAGGCAAAGCGGGCAGAGGCGGACATTCCGCGCATCCTCAATCCACGCAACGCGCTCAAAGTCTCGGGCAAGGCTCCCTATTTCGTCAACGACGTCGTGCGCATCCTGCGCGAAAAGTATGGCCTTGAGATGCTCTACAGCGGGGCCAAAATCGTCACGACGCTGAACTGGAAGATGCAGCGGGCGGCGGAGGAATCGCTACGCAGAGGCCTGCCCGGCGGGGAAGGCCCCAACACCGGTGCGATCGTCGCCATCGACGCACGGACGGGGGCGGTGCGGGCGCTGGTGGGCGGTGCCGATTTCCAGAGGGATCAGTTCGACGCGGTGACGCAGGGCATCCGCCAGCCCGGCTCCGCCTTCAAGCCGTTCGTCTACGCCGCCGCCTTCGACTCGAGCGCCTGCGATCTCAGCACCGTGATCGACGACAAGCCGATCTCCTACCGCAGCAGCTCCGAAAGCTGGAAAGTACATAACTACGACGGGCGCTATCGCGGCGGAATGACCGCGCTGGACGGCCTGCGGCTGTCGGTCAACACGATCGCTGTGCAGGTCATGGAGAAAGTAGGGCCTGCAAACGTAGTCGACTACGCGCAACGCATGGGCATCGGCACACCGCTGACGCCAGTTCTCCCGCTCGCGCTCGGCGCATCCGGTGTGCACCCGATCGATATCTGCTCCGCCTACTCTGCCTTTGCGAACGGCGGCGAACGCTACGACCCACTCCTCGTGCAGAGCATCGACGACGCCAACGGACGCGAAATCTTCAGGGACGATTCCGAATCCCGCAGGCATTCGCCTGTCCTCAGCCCGCAGGCGTTGGATCAGATCAACGTGGGATTGAGGGAGACAGTCATTAACGGGACAGCGGCCGCTGCGGCATCCATTCCTGATGCTCACGGCAAAACGGGAACCACCAGCAGCCACCGGGACGCCTGGTTCATCGGCTACGACCGGGATCTCTCCGTGGCGGTCTGGACGGCTCATGTCCGCAAAGAGAGCGTGCTGCAAGGGAAACGGCGAGTGTCCCTCGCGAAGTATCTGCCCATGGGCAACGCGACTGGAGGCGCGATCTGTGCCCCTATATGGCGGAACTTCATGGCGCTCGCGCAGCCGGAGCAACGCCGTATCAATCTAGCTCGTCGGATCACGGATGGCGTCATCGCCGCCCCGGAGACGAAAACCCTGCTGGCCGCGCTGCGTCAACAGGCCAGCGATGCCGCGCAGGAGCTGGCGCAGTCTGATCCGGTGGACCCCCAGAAGACTGAAGTCGCGGAGAACGGCTCTGTGGCAGTCCCCATCGTCGCTCCGGCAGGCACTGCCGCGAGCGTTCCGGAATCAGATGAGGCGCGAGTCGAGCAACCGGACGATGCGGCAGTCGCGCCTGTCCCAGCGCCCGATCCGCTTCACTGATCGCTGTCCCAGTCGCTGAGGATGCTAGAGGAGTTTGCGCATGAGGCGATGCTCTATGGCGCAGTCGAGGAAGACGTCGCCCTCGGCAATGTAGCCGAGCTTCTCGTAGAAGGGGAGCGCGTGGAGTTGCGCTTCGAGGATGAGCTCGGTGAAACCGTGTTCACTGGCGGCCTTCTCGACGCAGCGCATCAGCAAAGCTCCAACTCCGCGCCCCCGATGCTCGATCAGGACAGCCACCCGCCCGATTTTGCCGACGCCATGTCCTTTGTCGATGAGCCGCGCCGTCCCGACTATTCCGGACGCGTCCTCCTCGCCAGCGAGGCGTGCGATGAAATGCAGCGCGGCGACGTCGTAGGCGTCAAGCTCCTCCTCGGGCGGCACCGTCTGCTCCTCCACGAAGACTTTCATGCGGATTGCAAAGGCGGCTTCACGCTCCGACGAGGCGATGACAGGCGCAGCCTCATACGCTGGTATTCCAAAGGGTCTATGTTGCTGATTCATGCCCGTCGATTCTTCACGCCGCCTCTGGTTTCCTCTGTCCGAGTCATGATCTGGCGGAAACATCTTGCAGGCAAGAAGCGTAATTAGGTATCAGAGGCGGGCATACGAAGGGTGGAGAGAGATCATGCGAGGCGAGGAGACCGGGACAGGGTCGGAGGCGCAGCGAGAAGGCGAGGAGGAGTCGAACTCCGTCCTGCAGGGTCTCGGCAGCCATCGCCCGGAGGTGCAAGCGGGGGCGCTCAACGCCGCGCTGAACCTCCTATTTCGCCTGGAGACTTTGACAGCAACCCGGAGAGCTCCGACGCTGGAGCCGACGGAGCGCGAGGCTGGACTGATACGGATGCCGGTCGGGGAGGCAGTACGGAGCGAGGACGACTGGACGCGGGCCAAGGCGGGCGCGGCCGTTCTGGGGCTGATGGGTACCCTCGACGAGATAGTTCGTAAGAAGCAGCGCGTCGAGAAGATGATCCAACAGCTGCGGGATGAGATGCGCGCCGCGCGCCGCAAGCGTCGCGGGCAGATCATCAAGGCCTCGTTGCTTCTGCTGGGTCTCGCCGTCTTGATCTATGTACGGGGGCCCTACTCTTTCAACTTCTGGTGGATTTTCTTTCCATTGAGCGGCTTCTGGGCCAGGGACCGGAGCCAAGGGCAGATTGCGGTTCAGCGACTGAGCGAATCTTGGGATCCGCGAGCGGTCGGCATTCTAGCGGTGGTAGTTCAGGAGCGCGATCCTCAGCTGAAACATCAGGCGTTGCAGGCTCTCGCCAATCTGCTGCCCCGAGTGCGGGCCTCCGATGGCCCGTTCATCGACGCAGAGGGAATGCAGGCTCTGATCGAGCTGCTCACGGAGGCGCCGGAGACGGTGCAGCTATCCCTCTTGCAGGCCCTGGAGCAGATTGGAGACGAGAGGGCCGTTCCGGCGGTACGGACCCTGCGCGATTCGCCCGAAGTCCGAGCCGACATTCGGCAGGCGGCGGCGGACTGCCTGCCCACGCTTCATCAGCGGGCGCAACTCGCGCGGGATAGCGCAACTCTGCTGCGCGCCAGCTCCTCCGAGCGTCCCGGAGAGGCCGCTGCCCAACTTCTGCGACCGGCGAAGGCCAGCCTCGCTCAGACAGACAACCTGCTTCGCCCCTCAATTTCCTCAGCCGACGTCGCTTCGGCGCAGGCCGAACTCCCTGTTGACGCCATCGGGCAGAAGAATGCGACCGAGCCGCCGGTTTTTTTCACTCCGTCCTCCCCAAGTCCCGTATCCAATGACACCGTTCGGCTTTCCGGGACGTCTTTAACCTGAGACCGT
>JANXLO010000522.1 GCA_025355115.1 Chthonomonadaceae bacterium | reverse complement strand
CCCCAATCCGCTTCCCACTCCCGACCATCTCCACGACTGGTATCCGTTCTGGGAGAAAAGTCTCGGCAGGCCGCGCTCCCGAGGAACGAAATCGCCGGACGGCGCTCGCCGCCGCGAGTTCACCAACGGCACCGTAGTCTACAATCCGCTCGGCAACGCCCCATGCACCCTCACGTTCAAGTCCGAACGCCGCAGCCTTGCCACCGGCAAAATCTCCCGTATTCACACCATCCCCGCCCTCGACGGAGACATTCTCCTCCGCCTCGAATAGCCGCCAGGGAAACCAGCGAAACAGGCAATGCGCTTATGCCGAACTGCGTGTATCTCACCTTGTCGACAGTCTCTGCTTTCTAACCAATCTGATGTAAGCATTCTGCGTCTGATACACCGGATCCTCACTCTGAATTCATTTTTCGTACTATGCTCGGCAAAAAAATATCGTACAATCGTTGAAAAACATGCTTCTGCCTATTGCACAAACAACAATTTTCTATTATACTGAATCTACTGTTCGCTGTGAAAAATCAACTGTAGCTACTCTATGTGCTATCTTACGCAAACAGAATCGGTTTCCCTGCCAAAAGAATGGAGCATCCTAACATGAGACTCAGACACTTTCTCCTCATCGCAATGCTGATAAGCCTAATGGGCTATCAGTTACAGGCCCATGCCCAAAATCCGGTGTTCACGAAATCTTCAATCTCAGCCCCGGTGAACGACCAGCATTTTGGAGTAACACTGACGTTCCCAATCTTAGGGAACCCATACTTCCCATACGTCCAATTTCCTCTCGTCAAAGCCGCCTCACACCATGAAATGTGGTACAAAAACGACTTCATTTTGTGGATACGTGGCCTCAATCGTTGCGGAACAAAAATGTCACTTTAAATAAGTCGTCAGTTCCCTGAAGTTTTATCTTTTTGTGGCTCCATCTTGTCACCAGAGGGATCAGGGGAAGCCACACTAATCAGTTATTATTTCGCGGGGCTGACGATTGATAGATCGGAAAACGTAGATGAGATGCCTCTTGTTGGTTACCTGGTTCCTCCTTTCACTTTTTTTTCCAATATGCCTGCTCGCTCAAAACAAGTCCGGCCTTCGCGACGAGCTCGACCCGCTGACGGATGCAAGGCTGGACAGGCACGTCAAAATCTCCTCGCCTAGCCTGATGCTCACGGAGCTTCTGACCTCCCTCTCGCAGCAGACCGGATGCAAAATCAGCATTGACCCGAATGCATCGTATTCGAGCACTCTGATGACCGTGCATGTCGAGGACGATACGCTTGCCGACATCCTCAATGGACTTGCATCTCTCTTTGGCTATAAGAAGGCACACTGGCAGTGGAAAGTGTCGGGCAGCAGTCCGGCTTTTCAGTACGAGCTTGTGCCGACCAGGGAGTTCAAGGAGTTGCCTGATCGACTGAACAAAGAGATGTGGAAGGCTTTCTATCAGGAGGCTGAGACCCTGATGCGCTTCGCGTCCATGACGCCGATGGAAAGACGCAAACACAAGGAGGAGCTTCAAAAAGCGTTTGGCGGAAGTGCTGCACTCATGGAAAGCTATCTTGCGGATTCACCGAGCCTCTACTGGAAAAATCTGCTGCTGTTCAGCACCCACTTGACGCAGGAGGAGCAGATGCGAGCGCTTCAGGGACAGCAAGTGCATATAAAGGCGGATAGATTCAGCCCCGAGGAGCGGGCGCAGTTTCAAGACCGACTGCCGAGCAAAGGACGGAGGGTAATCACAACGACCGCGAAGGGGGTTACGACCCAGACAGACACGCTGGAACCTTTCGGCAGTGTATTTTTCTCCTCCATCCAGTATGCAGGAGACGAAAAACATCTGGCGCGTATGCTTTGGATGGGGCTTTCTGCGGGCAGTGTAGGATGCGGAGAATCGCTGTCGGGATTTGCGGCCCTAAGTCTCTATGATCAATTCCAAAAGGATTGGCTGCTGCCTGGAGATCGGAGCGCAGACACCGAAGCAGACGTCGCCGCGCCCGGTGACCT
>JANXLO010000438.1 GCA_025355115.1 Chthonomonadaceae bacterium | reverse complement strand
GGCAGCTCTGAATCTGCGGGAAATCTGGCAGTTCCGCGATCTGCTCACAACCCTCGCCAGTCGAGACGTCAAGCTCCGATACCGACAGACCTCCTTGGGAGTGATTTGGGTTTTGCTCCAGCCGCTTATGGCTGCTGGCATCTTCTCTTTCGTTTTCGGGAGAGTAGCCGGGCTGAAGAGTCCTGGTGTACCCTACTTCGTGTTCACGTATGCCGGCATGCTCGGATGGGGAGCCTTCAGCGGCACCCTCTCGAAGACAAGCTCGTGCCTTGTGGGGAACGCACAACTGGTATCAAAAGTCTTCTTTCCCCGCCTGGTGTTGCCCATCTCCACCGTCTTCTCCACGCTCATCGATTTCGGAATTGCGCTGCTTATGATGTTCGCACTCATGATCATCAATGGCGTTCATCCATCATTTGCGCTGCTGACGCTTCCTTTCTGGATGCTTCTCATGTTGATGCTGGCAATGGGTATTGGCTTGCTCGCCTCAGCAATGATGGTGAGCTATCGGGACGTCTCCTATATCCTTCCCGTGCTGACATCTTTCCTGATGTATGGGAGCCCTGTAGCCTATTCCGTCACGAGTGTTATGACGAAGCTTCCGGTGAAGTATCATTTTTTTTATATGCTCAACCCACTCGCCTCGCTGCTGGAGGGTCTGCGCTGGTCACTGCTGGGGAGCCACGCCGCGCCCCCGAATTGGGGATGGACTCTGTATGCTGCCGTAGCAGCCGTGACGGTGTTCATCTGGGGAGCGTTCGGATTCAAGAAGATGGAAAGGAAGTTCGCGGATGTCATCTAGCGATCTCGCAGTAGTTGTGCGAGGTGTCTCAAAATCCTATACCATCGCACACAACGCCCCGCAGCATACGACGGCTACTGAAGCGCTACTGCATCGTGTGAAGCATCCGTTCGAGCGTTCCGCCAAGGAGACTTTCTGGGCGCTACGGGAAATCGAATTCGATGTGCAAAAGGGAGAAGTCATCGGGATCATTGGTCGCAATGGGGCCGGAAAGAGCACTCTCCTTAAAATTCTCAGCCGAATTACGGAGCCGACTACCGGAGAAATCGAACTCTACGGCCGTCTTGGCAGCCTGCTCGAAGTGGGAACTGGATTTCATCCTGAACTGACCGGCCGCGAAAACAT
>JANXLO010000395.1 GCA_025355115.1 Chthonomonadaceae bacterium | reverse complement strand
CAATACAAAGAGCAGTTCGGAGCGGAGGTCTGCGGCCCCCGAGCGCATCGTTATTGCCAACTCATGCTCTTTCAGGCGGTCTGATGTGCCTGCTTATCGGTAAGTCTCCCGTTCATTCTACCACAGCGGAGCCTGCTATTTCGGCCCCCCACGCTTATGTTTCGTCGCGAGAGCTTTGTCCTTGCCGAGCGGAGTGACATTTTCCGCCTGTCCGACTCTGCTGGCGGGAGCCATTTTGCGGAGCGCATTGACCTCATCCCGCAGCTCCGCGGCGTATTCGAAGTTGAGGGCGCGGGCCGCGTCCTTCATCTCCTTCTCGAGGCTTCGGATAACCTCTTCGATCTGATCTATCGAGAGCGTCGCGGGATCCTGACGCAGGCGAGCCGTGGTGTTCTGGACGGAGTACTCCGACTTGTCCTCGGCGATTTTCCCGGCCTGGATAAGTTCCCGGACTGCCTTCCGGACGGTCTGCGGCGTGATGCCGTGCTTGGTGTTGTAGAGCACCTGCTTCTCGCGCCTGCGATTGGTCTCCTGAATGGCGCGATCCATGCTGCCGGTCAGGTTGTCGGCGTAGAGCAGGACTCGGCCGCCGACGTTGCGCGCGGCGCGCCCGATGGTCTGTATGAGCGCGGTGTCGGAGCGCAGAAAGCCCTCTTTGTCGGCGTCGAGAATGGCTACCAACGAAACCTCGGGGAGATCAAGCCCTTCGCGCAGAAGGTTGATGCCGACAAGGACATCGTGCACTCCCAGGCGAAGGTTGCGCAGGATCTCCGTTCGCTCCAGAGTCTTGATGTCGGAGTGCAGGTAGTTGACTTTGATCTTGAGATCCTCAAGATACTCCGTCAAATCCTCGGACATCTTCTTGGTCAGCGTGGTGACGAGCACGCGCTCGCCCTTCGCGACCGTGGCGCGGATTTCAGCGATCAGGTCGTCTATCTGGCCCTTGGTGGGGCGAATGACGATTTCGGGATCGATCAGGCCGGTGGGCCGGATGATCTGTTCGACGATCTGCGCGGAGTGCTCGCGCTCGTAGGGGCCGGGAGTGGCGGAGACGAAGACCGTCTGGCCGATTCTCTCCTCAAACTCCGCCCATTTGAGAGGGCGGTTGTCCGCGGCGGAGGGCAGGCGAAACCCGTACTGGATAAGCGTCTCTTTACGGGCACGGTCGCCGTTGTACATCCCCCGCACCTGCGGCAGAGTCTGGTGGCTCTCGTCCACGATTACGAGAAAGTCCTTCGGGAAGTAGTCGAGCAGCGTATGGGGTGCGGTGCCGGGCGCGCGGCCGTCCATGAACCGGGAGTAGTTTTCGATCCCGGAGCAGTAGCCAAGCTCCTTCATCATCTCGAGGTCGAAGCGTGTGCGCTGCTCTATTCGCTGGGCCTCGATGAGCTCGTTGCGACTGGTGAAATAGGCGACGCGCTCGAGCATCTCTGCCTCGATTTCGATCATCGCGGCCTTCAGGCGCTCCTCGCCTGCGATGAAGTGCGAGGCTGGGAACACCGCGATCTGATCGCGGGCAGAGATGATTTCACCGGTCAGTGGGTCGACCAGAGTGATCTTCTCGACCTGATCGCCGAAGAACTCGACGCGAATGATGATCTCCTCGTCAGCGGGCTGTATTTCGAGGACATCCCCGCGAACGCGGAAGGTGCCGCGAGTGAGCTCCAGGTTGTTGCGAGTGAACTGCATCTGTATCAGCCGCTGCAGAGCATCCTCACGGTCGTAGGTCTCGTTCCGCTGCAGCGAAAGGATGATGCGCTTGTACTCCTCGGGCGAGCCCAGCCCATAGATGCATGAGACAGACGCGACCACGATGACGTCCCGGCGCTCGAGCACACCCTGAGTAGAGGCATGCCGCAGCCGGTTTATCTCGTCGTTGATCTGACTGTCTTTTTCAATGAAGGTGTCGGTGGACGGAATATAGGCTTCGGGCTGATAGTAATCGTAGTAAGAGACGAAGTATTCGACGGCGTTGTTGGGAAAGAAGTCCCGAAACTCAGAGCAGAGCTGCGCCGCGAGCGTTTTGTTGTGCGCGATCACGAGAGCGGGCCGCTGCACCTCCTGAATTACGTTCGCCATCGAGTAAGTCTTGCCCGTTCCTGTCGCTCCGAGCAGAGTCTGAAACCGCTTGCCGTCCCGCAGGCCCTGCACCATCTCTTTAATCGCCTGTGGCTGATCTCCTCCTGGCCTGTAGTCGGAGACTAATTTGAACTCGCCCATCCGTTTCCTCCCGCATTATGGTAGACAAATTATACCCTAAATTCGCCGTGTTCGCTCCAAGAGCGACGGTGAAATCGCGTCCCAAGTCAGGCATCCAGCAGGCTGCGAAGAGCGAAGAGAGCCAGCAGAACCGCCTCTGTCGGAGGGGATACGCAGTTCACGGCTGCTTCGATGACCGCGATGTGAACCTGCGTCCGGTCGGACACGGATCTCGGCAAAGTCTCGGCGGCGCGGCCGATGGCCTGAACGCAGGCTGCAAAATGGCCGGAAAGATAGGAATCGTGAACGGTGCTCAGCTCGGAGCCGCCTTTGCTGCCACGCATCCTGCGTTGAAGCTCCTGTATCAGCTTTGCCACGCCAGTGTCTCGCCCGAACTCCTCTTGCGAGAGCAGCCCGTACATGCCGTCGCCCTCACCTATTAGTATACCGACCGCGTTGGCGATCTGTTTGCGGGCGATCGGCGACTCCAGGTTCAGCAGCACGTCCAGCAGCGGCATAGTAGACTGGATGTCCTCTAGTCGAGCCAGGGCGTCTGCCAGTACAGGCAAGAGCGAAGAGTCGGCGACATCCGAAAACAGAACATCCCGAAGCGCGGGCAGGGCCTTCTTATCTCCGAGGTCACCGAGGGCACGGCAGAGCGTCAGGCGGACGGAGCGTGGGGTCTGCGGCTCCAGGAGTCGGCTGATCAGCGGTTCCGTCACCAGAGAACTTCCGGTCTGTCCCAGCGCTCGGACCAGCACCTGGGTGCGCTCCTCTTCCTCAGCAGGCGGAATCAACTCAAGACTCCGCAACAGGGCGCCGGTAGCCTCCGGGCCTCCCAGGTTTCCCAGCGCGCGCGCTGCCGCCATCCTGTCCCGCGGAGAGAATGATTCGTCATCGCCGGTTAGAAGCCCTATCAGTCCGGGCAGGGCGCGAGCGTCTCCGATGCGCCCCAGCGCGTTGGCGGCCTCCTCCGCCAGCCCGGTCATCGGGTCGCGCAACGCCGCGAGCAGAACATCGACGGAGGCCGGATCGGCGATCTCGCCCAGCGCCCGCGCCGCCTCCTCACGCACCGCGAGGCTCGGATCGTGCAGCGCGGTCGCCAGCTCCACGGTCGCCAGCTGTGTCCGCGAGGATGCCAACTCTCCTGTGGCCCTGAGTCGTGTCTCTGCGTCGCCGCCCTTGTGAAGTTGCCGGATGTTGCTCCAGGCGCGTGGATTGGCGCGTCCTAGCTGCTGGAGCACCTCCCGAGCCGGAATCGATCCGGCGTCCACGACAGGCCGCAGAAAAATGAGGGCAAAAAGCCTCAGGAAGCCCGCGATCGCGAATGTCACATGGAAGTTGGAGAGCGGAAAGCCGAAGAAGCTGCCGTGCCATCCTTCGAGAAGATGCATGGTCGCGCCGCCGAGCAGTGGGGCCAGCCCGCCCGCCAGCCCTGTCACCGCCGACATCATCGCGACGTAGACCGGTGTGCTGCCGGAGGGACTGAGGCGGATGAGCAGATTGAACTGCGCGAGGCCGACCCCTGCCCAGAAAAGCCCGCCCATCAGGTTGTTGGCGGTCAGCAGCGTCAACGTCAAGTCAGGCTTCGAGGCCGTCATCGGTATCCACACCAGAGGCAGGATAAAGGTGCCGAGGGCGGCGATCGCCAGCAGAGGCTTGTTGCCGAAGCGGTCGGTGAGGTAGCCCCAGAGCGGCATGGAGGCCAGGCCGGAGAGGCTTGTGAGGGTCGCGAACACCTGGAGCCAGACGTAGTTGAGTTGAAGGTTGCGCAGGGCATAGACGGTGAAGAAGGGCGCGGCAAAGTTCTGCCCAAGCCCGAAGAGTGTGTTGAAGACGATCAGCCTGCGAAAGTTGCGGTCGGCGAAGGGGGCGCGGTAGTAGGCGAGCGCGTCGGGGACGCCAGTGAACGCCGCTGTCGGGGGCTGACGGCGCGGCGGCTCCGGCTGCCGCAGCAGCGCCAGGAAGGAGAAGACCCCGCCTGCGACTGCCGCGCCGAACAGCACTCCAAAGCCAAGCGTCTGCCAGTGATGTCGCTTCGTGGCGTAGTCGAGGAACCAGGCGGCGGGAAGCCCGATGACCATGCCAACAATGCCTGCGACCATGTTGCGCCGCGCGAAATACCGCCCCCTGTGGTCTGGCGGCACCAGATCGGACATCCACGACGTCCAGGCAGGGACAGTGAAGTTGAGGAGGACATACGACAGCGCGAACAGGAACAGAAACGGCCCCAGAGCGGAGGAGGGGCGCACGATGAGCGGAAGCATCAGGATAGGCAGAAAGAGCATTCTGCCCGCCAGCGCAAACCCCGCCACAAATGGACGCCGCGCCTGCCTGCGCTCCCCCACATACGAGGCGATCATCTGAATCAGCCCGGCGAAGATCGGTATGGCGGTGATGAACCCGAGCGCAAGACTGTCCGCCCCAAGCCAGAGCGCATAACCGGTCAGAAACGCTCCAGTCGTCAGCGCCGTCCAGACGGTGGCATAACAGCCTTCCCATATGGAGACCCGTAGCCCCCTCAGAACGTCAAGCCGGTTCAGCTCCTGCGGCGCTTCCTCCCTGCTCTGTTTTTCCGCTCTCTCGTCCTCCAAATCTCCACTGCCTTCCGAGCGCTCGCTCCTCGCAAGGCCGAGCGCCTCGCCCTCTGCCAGCCGCACGATCAGGCGAAAGGCTACTGACGCTCATTGTACAGGAAAGCCGGGCTTTTTTCAATCCCGCCGCTTCTCTTTGCCCGAACGTCTGTCAAATGACAAGGAAGTGCTAAGGTAAAATCTCC
>JANXLO010000394.1 GCA_025355115.1 Chthonomonadaceae bacterium | reverse complement strand
TCTGCAGGCAGCTTTGCCCGCCACTCCGCGGCCTCGGCCCCTTTGCCCTGCATCACCGCAATCTTCGCCAGGAGACGCAGGCATGCAGGATCATTCTTCGTGTAGGTCAAGCCTTCAAGCAGGGTCTGGCGCGCTCCTTTTACGTCCTTTTTCGCCAATAGGACCTCGGCTAGAGCAGCGTTGTAGTCCCCTGTATTGCCTATTATGGCGGTGCGGGCAATCTCCTCAAGTTGAGCGAGCGACTTGGCGTCATGCGATTTCGGAAGCATAAGGCGCACAATGGCACTCCGCGCCTCCCCTACTGCATACATTGGCGATACATCTACCCGCCGCCACAGCATATGCCGGGTTTCAAGCTCCTTGCCAATCTGAGGGCCGACGCGCACCAGAATCGGGTAGAGAGAATCCTGAGTCGGATCGATGTTGATGGAAGTCACGATCGCATCGTAGGCTTCCTTCAACCGCTTTTTTTCCATCAGCGCCTGCGTCCAGACGAAGATATTCAGCCCCACCTTGGGATCGATCTTGCGCGCTTGGTCGATCTCCGCCAGGCCTTCGGTCGTCAGCCCTGCTTTGATGTAAATTTGGCCTAGGTAGGCATGCGCGAGAGCGGAGCGGGGGTTCACCCCCAGTATATGCCTGTAGGCGACTAACGCCTCGAGCATGTCGTTGCCCGCCGCTGCGCAGTGCGCATACCCATCCCAATAGCTTTCAGACTCGGGATGTTGCTTTACTAGCTTTTTCATCAGGATGAGCGCGCCTTTGGGGTCCCCCTCGGCTACCATTTGATGCGCCAGCTTATAGGTAAGCTCCGGGTCGGCAGGATCTTTATCGGCCATCGATTGAAGCTCGGCAAGAGATCCTTTGTCCGTTGTATTCTCGTGTGAAGCCAGTCCTGCCAGCGCGATGACATAGACGACGGCCATCAGGAGCGCCAGGATTCCAGCTACTCGCAGCACACGCCCGAGAAGAAGTTTGCGTTCAGAGGAGGGTGTTGTCATTGCGGCTCTCGTATTTTCAGGTCACCGGGAATATGCGGGTTCAGGACGACGCTCTGCCTGCCGCTCGGCCATTGGACATCGATTCGATCGACCGCCGTCAGGCTGCCAAGTCCGAAGTGGACGCGCGGATCGCTGGCGGAAAGATAGCTCCCTCCCGTGGTCACCTCCTTGATCCATTTCTGCCCTCCGGCCGTCACCGTGACTTTGGCTCCAATGCCCATTCGATTGCTTTTCGTGCCCTCCACGGCAATTCGCAGCCAGTTGCCATGCGCCTGTGAACGGTTGATGAGCACACGCACTGGCCCTTCGACATCCGTCATGACGATGTCCTCCAGCCCATCGTCATTCAGGTCTCCAATTGCCAGGCCTCGTCCAACCGCAGGTTCGGTGAATCCTGGCCCTGCCTCCCTTGTGCGGTCGGTGAAGGTCTTGCCGTCCTCATTCATGAAGAGCTGCAGAGGCTGCTTGAAGTGGCCAAGTTTGTCTATTTTCTCCTGGTTGTCGTGGATATGGCCGTTCACAAGAGCGATGTCAAGCCAGCCTCTATTCTGCACGTCGATGAATTTCGCTCCAAAGCCGACGAATGGTGTGGTGGGCGGGCCAATGCCCGTCTGCGCGCTGACTATGCCGAACATCCCGCCCCCCGTATTATGGTATAGGCTCTTCGGCTCGAACTCATAGGTGGTGATGAACAAATCCATTTTGCCGTCACGGTCATAGTCGCCAAAATCCAAGCCCATCGCGCCCTGCATCTGACCGCTCCCTGAGAGCGCCACGCCAGCCTCCGTGCCAGTATTTCGAAATTTCTTCCCTTTTTGATTCATGAATAGATCGCCCGGCATTTCATCATTGGCCAGATACAGATCAGGCCAGCCATCGTTGTCGATATCTGCGAATGCTACGCCGAGGCATTTGCCTTTGGCGTCCAGTCCCCACTCCCTCGAGATGTCCTTGAATTTGCCGTGGCCCAGATTCTTGTAGAGGCTGCCCAACTGCGGGTCGTAGAATATGGGGCCGCAGGAGGCCTTGATGCCGTAGTCGCAAAACTGAATCGTCTTGTCATTGAAGACGATATAACGCCCGATGTAGAGATCTACCAAACCGTCGCGGTCAACGTCGGCGAAAGCAGCGCTTGTGGCCCACGCCGTCGAGGATTTCGCCTCCAGTCCTGACTCGCGCGTGATGTCCTGGAATTTGCAGTTGCCTAGATTACGGAACAGCTTTACTACACCATAGCCAGTGAGGAGAATATCGGGCTTGCCATCGTTGTCGATGTCGGCTATCGCCACCCCCATGTACATCCCTGGCACTTCCAGGCCGCTGCCCGCGGTCACGTCCTTGAAAGTGCCATCTCCATTGTTCCTGTAGAGCGCGCATCTGCCGCCAGGGGTCGTGCCTGTCTGGCCAACGATAAGGATGTCGGCGTGTCCGTCTCCGTCAAGATCGCAGACGGCACAGCCAGGCCCCATGACCTCGAGCACGGTCAGGGGCGTCTTTCCGTGGTGTCCCATCGTGAGCTGAATGCCCAGCGCGGCGGCTCTGTCCTCAAAATAAGGCTGAGTTCCTGATGGCAAAGGAGCTGTGTACTGCGCGAAACCGATGCCTCCAGGAGCGGGCACAACCACCGATGCCGGGCTGACGACAGGGGGTGTTCCGTGGAAACAGCCGGCCCCAAGGCAGAGCATCACGGCGAGAGGAATGAAGAGGCGACGAGTGCGGACACTCATGGTGACCCCGCCGGTGAAGGCTGCGGTGCACTTCGCGGAATAAGCCCCTGCTTTTGCAAAGCTGCACCGTATGCGTTCATTTCATTCTGCACAACAGGATCGCTGGGGCCAAGCCGCTGATAGGCCTGATACTGCCCAATTGCTTCGCTGCTATTCTCATATTTTCGGTAGAGGCGGGCCATTCGTAGCCGAAGCTCTCGTGATTTCGGCTCGGCAAGGATCCGCTTCTGCATGTAGTCGATGTCTCGTTTTGCGGCTTCCAACTCCTGTGCTCCGGCGATCATCTTCGCGCCTTCCGCCTTTTGGCCTAGCTTAACAAGGCACTGCCCCTCATACAGGAGAGACTTCGAGTCGGAGTTGTCAAGCTCGAATGCCTTTCGGAAATTGTTGACGGCAGAGGGGTAGTTTCCGCTTCGCTGATACAGTTGCCCGAGGCCAACATAAGCCTCTTGTAGGTCCGCTTGGCGCGCGATGGCAGAAAGAAAACACTGCTCTGCCTGACCGCGAAGCTTGGGCGTGTCCCCCATCTGCGCATATAGTTGACCTAGCCAGAGGAATGCAACGGGGTCGTTGGGACTATTATGAAGCGCTTTATTGAGATCAATATCAGCCTCAGCATAGCGGGAGTAATGGCGTTCGAGTTGGCCAAGATCACGCCAGTAGACGCCTTGCTTGGGGTCGAACTGTGTCGCCTTTTGGAGTGCGTCTAGTGCCTTGTCCGACTCATGTGCATCGCCATACATCTTGCCTGGTATTTTTTAGGCAAGATGTATGGCGATGCACATGAGTCGGACAAGGCACTAGACGCACTCCAAAAGGCGACACAGTTCGACCCCAAGCAAGGCGTCTACTGGCGTGATCTTGGCCAACTCGAACGCCATTAC
>JANXLO010000198.1 GCA_025355115.1 Chthonomonadaceae bacterium | reverse complement strand
TAGGCCAGGACGAGCTTCTGATTTCGGTTCAGTTCCGTGCCGTTCAACTTCTTCTGAATATAACCGTCGAAGGAAAGGAATAGGCGCTCCATAATTACGTCGAGCAGTGGCCCTTCGCATATAAATAGTCTGACCTCATCCTGCTGGAGGCGATAGTAGGGCAGGTCGATCTCATTTTGCAGGCATAGATTGACCAGTGTGGCCATGCCGATGCCTCGACCTTCCCACTTCCGGAAGACCCCCAACACTACAGCCAACTTTGGATTACGCGGTTTAGCTTCCGGAAGGAGCCGAAGTGCTCTGAAGGGAACATTTTTCGTCAGCAGAATCAAATTAGGACGGAATGAACCTGGATTGCTAATGGAAATATGCTTCCCTGGTTTGATCGCCACGATCACCTGGCGATTCAGCGAGTAGTCGCGATGTGCCAGGGAGTTGTTGATCGTCTCTCGCAACAATTGCTCAGGATACTGTGGCATCGCTTTTCCACCGGAGGCGGAACTTATACCAATACGGATATTGCGCATGACATAGGCAAGACCACTCTCCATCAGAGGCAATATCGTGTCAGTAAAATCCTGTTTGTCTTGGGCAATAGTGCCCGGCATATCAACATACCCGTGAAGCTGGCAACGAAATCCGAGATGATCTCCTGGAAACCGTCCACAGACCAGCATCCCGAGTGTAGTTACAGCGCCGTTCACCAGAAAAGACTTTCTGTTCAGAAACGGAAGTGCTTCCTCTATATTCGCCTTTAGAGTCTCTACCTTCACGGTGCGATTCAGGAGTTGAATATACTCATTAAGCTTGTCCAAATCCAGGTCCGCCTCAGTGGAATTGGGTACAGGCCGAAGTTCACGCGCCTGCCATACCTCTTGTTTGAACTCCTCCTGCGCCTCGATTTGCTGTTGAGGAATTCTATGGTCGCCCGTCAAAATCCGCCTGTATGCCTCCTCGCCGTAGAAGGAGTATTTTTTGTCCGCAGGCAGTTCGTCCACAAAAACAAGCGCAATTCGTGTATTGAGAAACGGTCTTATTTCGGGGGGAGGAAAAGCATCGGTAAGGGATAGCTTGTGTTTTTGTCTGTCAGTAAAAAGCTCAGCTAACTCTTTGATTTTGCTCTCCGCCTGATCCTGGTAGCCTGTCGCCACGTATCGACGAGCGTTGCCCTGGCCTTCCTCTTTAATGCCCAGAATTAGAATGCCGCCCCGCGTATTGAGAAAAGCGTTGACGCTTTTATATCGCTCCCGCCATTCTTTGCCTTCCGCGGGCACGGGCTTGATTTCCAGAGTATCGGACTCCAGCTCTTCAAACCGGTTTTCACGGATAAGAGTTGCGAGGTCACGTAGTATCTCATCAATTGCGCTTCTCATCGTTCATCTTCCTGTTTCTATGTCCGCGAGAGAGGCGTCAAGCGGAGCTTTCGTGCCGGGCGTGGATGCGGGCGGCGGGGTCCTGATGGTAGAAGTCGCGCAGCACGTTGTAGAGGCGCTCGTGACGCTCCTGCATCAGGACGGACTGCTCGAAGAAGCACTCGGTGGTTACGGCGAAGAACTCGGCGGCGTTGGTGGCTCCGTAGTGATCGATCAGGGTCTTGTGGCCCTTTTCAGTCTGCGCGACAAGCTCCTGGTACTCGGCGCTCATTACCTCCGCCCAGGCTTCGTACTGCTCGTCAGTCTCGAGCTTTGGGACGCCGTCCGCCGCGCCATCACGCATGTCGAGTTTGTGCGCGAACTCATGCAGCACGACGTTGTGCCCGTCCGTAGGGTTCAGACTGCCGGATCGGGCATCTGACCAGGAGATAACGACTGGTCCAATGTCCCACGCCTCGCCCAGTCGCGAACTGCCGACCTCGTCCACTACTCCGCTGGGATCGCGAGTTTTTGCCGGAGCAGTATAGTCCCGAGGATAGACCACGATGGATTCGACATTAGGATAGTATTCGTGGTGCTCAAGGCCCAGAAGGAGAAGGCTGGCTTCGGCGGCGATAGTCACCTTCATCTCGTCGGTGAGCTCCAGCCCGCCCCCGTCCTCCCATGTCTTCTCCGCCAGCAGAATGCGCAGATCGTCGCGCAACGTCGCCTGCTCTTTTTCAGACAGATAGCCGTAGTGACCGACGTTGTTCTCCAGATAGACCAGCCACTCCTGCGGAAACGGCTCCTCCAGCAGGGCCGCATGGCGGCGTTCGGCGATCCAGGCAAATACCATTTTCTTCCTCCCAAAAGATGCTCGAACCTGTTCTACGCAGGGGGGAGGAAAACCATTCAGACCTTCCAGCCAGCGCGGAAGTGCGGTTTGAGAATTGCGTCCGCCTCACGGCAATGCTTCGCCTTCAGGTGTCGCGCGTCCCACTCGATCTGCTGGCCGACGCGATAGGCAACGCAGCCCAGCAGCACAGTCTCCGCAAGGTTTCCGGAATAGTCGAAATTGCAGGTCGTCGGGCCGCCTGTCTTGCAGGCTTCGATCCACTCTTTGTGATGGCCGATGGAGTCCGGAATGGTGGGGGCGGGAGGCACGTAGCCGACGAAATCCTTCTCGGGGAGCAGGACATGGCGTCCATAGTCCGCGAGCAGCATTCCTTTGCTTCCCACGAAGAGCGTCCCATCGCCCCAGGCGGGCAGTACGCCGTCCGCAAAGTATTGAGGTCGCTTCCCACCGTTGTACCAGTGCAGGTTCAGCGGTGGTTTGCCGTTCGCTGCGGCAAATTCGTAGTGCGCGATGAGCCAGGCGGGAGTCGTTTCAAGGCTGACGGGAGGGCCTTCCGCTCTGACCGTCGTCGGAGACCCGAGCTCCAGCGCCCAGAACGGCAAATCCATATGGTGACAGGCCATGTCGCCAAGCGTCCCGTTGCCGAACTCCCAGAAGCCGCGCCAGGTGAAGGGGAGATAGGCGGGATTGTAGGGCCGCTCCTGCGCTGGCCCCAGCCAGAGATCCCAGTGTATATTCGGGGGAACAGGCGCGGACTCGGGAGGGCGCCCGCTCCCCGACCAGACTCTGTCCGCCCAGACATGCACCTCTCCGATGTCGCCTATCGCGCCGCTTCTAATTATCTCCACAACGCGGCGGTAGTTGGATTCCGCGTGTATCTGCGTGCCCATCTGCGTCACGCGCTTCTGCTTCCGCGCCAGCTCTGTCAAATGTCGCACTTCCCACACGGAGTGCGCGAGGGGCTTCTCACAGTAGACGTGCTTGCCCGCGTGCAGGGCGAGCGAGGCGACGACGGCATGGGTGTGGTCGGGTGTGCTGACCACGACCGCGTCGATGTCCTTCTGCTCCATCATTTTGCGAAAGTCGCTGTAGATTTTGGCGTCGGGGAAAGCTTTGCCTGCCTCCGCAAGATTGTTGTCGTCGATGTCGCACAGCGCGACGATGTTCTGGCTTGACACTTCCCGAAGATTGTCGCCCCCGCGCCCGGCCACCCCGACAATGCCTAAGTTGAGCTTCTCATTGGCGCGGTAGCTGCGTGCCATGGCAGGATCGGAGGCAAGCCAGAATCCGGCGCCTGTGAGAAATGACTGCTGAAGAAATCGACGACGGTTGGGATATATGGACACGATGTGAGCCTCCCTGACGAGTTGTGTGCAAATTGCCCGTAGAAGATGTGTATTCCTGCCCGTCGCAATCGAAAGGCTGTCTTGCGCCCAGCCTTTCAGTGTAATTGGTTGAGTCAACTCCTCTCCTCACAAATAGTTGCCTTCTCCAGAGCTCATTGTCAACACTCTACCTATCGGTCAGCTCGATATAGTGCTGATCGGGGTCCTCCAGAAAGTAGGAGCGGCGACCAGTGCCGAAGTTGACGGGGCCGGAAACATCGAGTCCATGCTCTCGCAATGCCGTGCCGGTCGCGTCAAGCTGGTCTGGCTCCAGCCGAAAAGCGACGTGATAGACGCTCCCTCGAGGCGATCCAACCCTAGCCAGATACTCATCTGCCAGCTTCGTGCCAGGGCTCTCGGGCACGAAGAGCACCAGCAGGAAGTCGCCGCTCTTCAGAAAAGCGTTGCGCCCAGGATCGTGCTCCTCGACGGTGAAGCCGAGATTCTGCGTGTAGAAGGCGACAGCTCGGTCGAGATCGCTTACCCACAGCGCCAGCTCAGATATGCTGCGCACAGTTCCGACTGGAATATTCAAGCCATTCTCCTTTTCCGCCAGCAATCGCAAAAACGTGACTGCCTGGCCACTCGATTCGGCTGCCCGACCGCAATTGTTTTTCGCATGAGCGCCTTGATTTCCTGCAATTGGCATTTGGAAACAAACAGGCAGCACGTAGGCAAAGCATCTGTAAAAATTCCGTTACATAAGCATGAGGACATGAGAAATTTCAACGAGTTGATGGCGAGAACGCGGCCATTGACCTTTGCCTTGGAGGCTAGAGCATGCCCAGCATAGCCGACATGAACCTTATCTTCTTGATTTGCCCCTGGGAGGGGGCAATGTGTTACAATAGAGTTTAGTTCCTGCATGAAGAGGAGAGATATATGTCCGTTGTCGCTGTCAGCCGACCGCCGAGATCGCCAGTTGCCGAAGAGCTGCGGCGTGAGCTTGTCGCAATCCTTGGAGCCGAGGGGGTTCTGACCGGGGAGACCGAGCTTCGCGCCTATGACTGCGATGCGTATGCCCCCGAAAAGCGCTATCCGGACGCCGTCGTTCTGCCCACTGACACGGCCCAGGTGGCGGAGATCGTCAAGCTGTGCTGCCGGCTGAAAGTCCCCTTCACGCCGCGCGGCGCGGGAACGGGGCTATCGGGCGGGGCGACCGCAATTATGGGTGGCGTCATCATCGCGACGACGCGCCTCAACAAGATTATCGAGACAGATGTTCCCAACCGCCGTATGATCGCGCAGGCCGGAACCGTCAATGTCTACCTCACCAAAGCCGTGAAAGCTGACGGCCTTCACTATGCCCCTGACCCCTCAAGTCAGGGCGCTTGCACGGTCGGCGGCAACGTGGCGGAGAACGCGGGCGGGCCACACACCCTGAAGTACGGCGTCACCACCAACCATATTACGGGCCTGACGATGGTGCTTCCGGACGGCGAGATCGTGCATCTGGGCGGGAAAGCGGAGGACTCGCCGGGCTACGATCTGGTCGGTCTTGTCGTCGGCTCCGAGGGGACGATGGGCATCGTCACGGAGGTGACATTGCGCCTGACGCCGTTGCCGCAGTCTGTTCGCACCCTCCTCGCGATTTTCGAGACGGTGGATCAGGCGACGCAGACGGTATCTGATATCATCGCCGAGGGAGTCCTGCCCGCCGCGCTGGAGATGGTTGACACCTTCATCATCAAAGCCTGCGAGGAGGCGTTTCACCTCGGCTTCCCGCTCGATGCCGAGGCGGTTCTCATCATCGAGCTGGACGGCCTGGAGGTCGGGCTTGACGGAGAGGCGAACCGGGCAAAGGCCATCGCGGAGCGCAACGGCGCTCGCGAAGTCCGACAGGCTTCCACGGATTTGGAGCGCGCGCTTCTCTGGAAGGCGCGCAAGCAGGCGTTCGGCGCCCTCGGCAGGCTAGGCCTTGCGATGGTGACGCACGATGGCGTGATTCCCCGCACCAAGCTCCCGGAGGTGCTGCGCGAAGTCCGCGCCATTGCCCAGCGCCACGGCCTGGAAGTCGGCAACGTCTTCCACGCAGGCGACGGCAACCTGCACCCCAACCTGATGTTCGACGAGCGCGACCCCGAACAGGTCAAGAACGTGATGAGTGCGGGCCACGAAATTCTAAAACTCTGCGTCGATGTAGGGGGCTCTATCACGGGCGAGCATGGCATCGGCGTTGAGAAGATCGACGCGATGCCCTGGCTATTCTCCGAGATGGACATGGATCTGATGGAGCGCATCAAGCTCGTGTTCAACAAGAGCGAGCTATGCAACCCCGGCAAAATCTTCCCCTCCGCCAAGCGTTGCTGGGAGAGCGATCACGGCCCCCACATCGCCGAACGCGCCGGACGAGGCGCCGCAGTTTAGCGGGCCGGTATCCTTATAACTCTGAGCATCGTCTAATATCAGCACACGTTATTGATAACCCTTGGAGGGCCTGTACCATGAAAATCGCTTTGCCGTCTCTTTCCCGCCGACATCTGTTGCGCGGCCTCGCCATCGGGGCCGCTACCTGCTCTGCCAGGGGGGCGTTTGCCGAGGAGTTGATGCGCACTCCTGCCCAGACCGAGGGGCCATTCTACCCCGACCATATGCCGCTAGACACCGACAACGATCTGCTCGTTATCAACGACAATCTTACGTCGGCCGTCGGCACGGTCACGCATCTCAGTGGGCGCATTCTCGACTCTCGTGGCGATCCGATCCGAAACGCGGTTGTGGAGATCTGGCAGGTGGACAACACCGGCTCCTATCTTCACACGGACGGCGTCAATCCGGAGAGTGGCGGCAAGCGGGATAGGAACTTCCAGGGCTTCGGGCGTTTCCTGACCGCCTCAACCGGCGAGTACTACTTCCGAACCGTCAAGCCAGTGCCCTATCCTGGGCGGACACCGCATATCCATGTCATCGTCAAAGTGAAGGGCAAAGAGAAGTTCACTACACAGTGCTATGTGAAGGGCGAGCCGAGGAACAGCAACGACGGAGTTCTCACAGGCATCCGGGACCTGAAAGCCCGCGCCTCGGTGATCGTTCCATTCGTCCCGGTGAAGGAGTCCAGAGTGGGCGAGGTTGCGGCCAAGTTTGATATAGTCCTTGGCTTCACCCCGCAGGCCTAAGTCTGCGATATCTGGCGCCCTATATCGCGCTTCGTGAGGAGGGGTAGAGTTCGCTTCGCTCGCTGCCTAACCCCAATGCCTTTCAAATGACGTAGAGCGAGGGAGTTGTAAGGGTGTCGCAAGAGGGCTTGCTCCTTGCGACCCCGGACCGTGACTTCAGCGCTGTGTCCAGCCCGTTATTTGAAAGTGATTGAGCCTAACCCCCGCCCATTCCCTAAAGGGAAGGGGAGCCAATGCAGGATCACACCCCGCACTCCTGGCTCGCAACCTCTACGTCGTACGGAAGATGCCGTGCTGTCGCGCGGCGAAGTCTGGGAAAACCTCTTCGAGATGCGGGTTTTTCAGACGGCGGCTGACGATCTCCGTGAGGACGTCCCGGTAGTCCGTCGTGACATGCAGGTCGCCCGGCCCCTCCAGTTTCGTGGGAGCAAGGCCCGGCCAATCAGCGTAGACTTTGCCGCCATTCACACCGCCGCCGATCAGAAACATGCAGCTCGCCCGGCCGTGATCCGTGCCCAGCCCGCTGTTCTCCGCCGCCCGCCGACCGAACTCGGTCATCACCAGAATCGTCGTGCGCTCCAGACGTGCGCCGAGGTCACGCGTGAACGCCGCTACCCCCTGCGCCAACTCCCCTAGCCGTCCGGCCTGCCAGCCTGTCTCGCGCCCCTGGGCCACATGGGTGTCCCATCCGCCAAGATCGAGGCACGCGACCTCCAGGCCGACGTCGCCCTTCAGCAGGCAGGCGACCTGCTTCAGGCCGTTCGACATCTCCGTGTTCGGATAGATCGTGCCGAACTCCGCCTTGTAGTGCGTCGGGTCGAGCCGCTTGACTGCGTCCATTGCGGCAAGCGTCTCCTGGCCCGCGCCCATGAGCACCCTGGTGTCCTCAGTCGCCGTGCCGCCGTACATGCCGCGCAGGGTCTCCGCAACCGCGTCGGCGCGCGTCTCCGGCTTGGCCTGCGCCGCCTTGCGCTGAGCGCGGTGAAACGCAATATTGCCGCTGCCGGTCGGAACCACGTTCGGCGTTGTCAGCCGAAACTCGTTTAGCGACAACATTGCCGCTGCATTTGGCGCTCCCCGCAGCGAGTCCGGCACCGTCTCCGTGATCGACACGGCCCGTAGCGGCGAGTCGACCTCCGAAGCCGTCGACGTTAGGTGCCGCGCCAGCCAGCCGCTCGCCGCCCCGCTGTCGTGCGCCAGCCCGCGCTCCATCGTCGCCATCGCCTCGAAGTGGGAGCGCGTCTGATCCCCCGAGCCGATCGCATGAACTGCGGCGAATTTCCCGTCCTGATAGAGCGGTAGTAGAGGCTTCAGCGCCGGATGCAAGCCAAAGAAGTCGTTCAGCTGCAGGCAGCGCTCCGCCGCGGCTCGGCCCATGTCCTTCGGCCCCGGCAAGCCCAGTGAAGGCCGCAGCCGATAGTAGTCCGCATCGCCGTAGGGCACTACGATATTCAGCCCGTCCGCCCCGCCGCGCAGGAAGATAACGACCAGCGTATCCCCTCCCGTCTGCCCGGTGCGCGGCCCCATCGCCACACTCTCGAGGGCAGACAGACGGCCTCCAGCTCCCCCCGCCGCTGCCGCGAGAGTCGCCCCGGTAAGAACCTGCCGCCGTGTCAATTTGAACTTCATCACTGCACTCCTGCGCTCACTTTATTCGCTCGCCCACTGCACTCCAGCGCCCGTCGCCTGCTCATTTCCACTGAAAGCCGGGCGATGCCAGAAGCAGGCCAGTCGCCTCCGCCAGCACCGTAGCCTCTGCCAATCCTGCTCGCCTTGCGCGCAGGATGTGCGCTCGAATCTGCTCCTTTACCGCCTGCACCGCAGCGGAATCGGCGGGCCTTGACAGCACCGTCTCCGTGAGCGAGTTCAAAATCTCCGGCTCCGAGCGGGCTTTCGCGGCAGCCAATGGCGCGTTCAGATCCACCCTGGTGCCAGGCACCGCGTTCGAGGCCAGAGCGACGGCGAAATTCCAGCGCGGCAGCAGCGATCCTGTCCAAGACGCCGTCTTCTCCGGGAAGCCGTCGGGCATAGGCCACTGATAGAGCGGCTGTCCCATCTGTACCAGATGCCGCTGGAGATCTTCCCCACAGTCGGTATCCGCCGCCAGAGCCCGCAAAGCAGAAACCATCATGTCCAATGGCCGCTTCAAAATGGGACGGCAGCCCTCCACCCGCATC
>JANXLO010000360.1 GCA_025355115.1 Chthonomonadaceae bacterium | reverse complement strand
CGCGAACTGATTTTGACAATGTGCGGCAGCGCTTGGCTGAAAGCTTTGAAGCTGCACTGCGACTGGCAGACGGCAAAGCGATTGCGCTGGAGATGGACACCGGCAAGGAGCATCTCTTCAGTGCCAAATTCTCCTGCCCGGTCTGCAGCTACTCACTGAGCGAGATGGAGCCACGGCTGTTTTCGTTCAACTCGCCGGTTGGCGCCTGCCCGACCTGCGACGGCCTCGGCCATATGGAATTTTTTGATCCGGAGCGCGTGGTGGCCTTCCCCACGCTGAGCCTCGCCAGCGGCGCCGTCAAGGGTTGGGACCGGCGCAACGGCTACTACTTCTCGATGCTGGAAAGTCTGGCCAAGCATTACCAGTTTGACATCGACACCGCCTTTGAGGCCCTGCCCGACAACGTGCGGCAGGTGGTACTGCATGGCTCGGGCGAGGAAGAAATCAAGTTCAGCTATGTCATCGATTCAGGCAGTAGCGCAGGTCGCAAGCAAAGCAAAAAACATACATTTGAAGGCGTGATCACCAACTTTGAGCGCCGCTACCGCGAGACCGATTCCACCGCGGTGCGTGAAGAACTGGCCCGCTACCGCAGCTTGCAGGCCTGCCCCGACTGCCGCGGCACACGCCTGCGCGAGGAGGCGCGCCATGTGTACCTGGTTGGCGCAGCACATGAAGGCACGGACGCCCTGGACCGCAGCAACCGCAAGGCGATTTACGAAATCAGCAAGAGCACGCTGCGCGAGAGCTTTGAATATTTCAACACCCTGAAAATGCAGGGTGCCAAGGCCGAGATCGCCGGCAAGGTCGTGCGCGAGATTGGCCTGCGGCTGAAATTCCTCAATGACGTCGGCCTCAATTACCTGAGCCTGGACCGCAGCGCCGAAACGCTGTCGGGCGGCGAGTCGCAGCGCATCCGCCTCGCATCGCAGATCGGCTCTGGCCTGACCGGCGTGATGTATGTGCTCGACGAGCCCAGCATCGGCCTGCACCAGCGCGACAACGACCGGCTCATCGGCACGCTCAAGCATTTGCGTGACATCGGCAACAGCGTGCTGGTGGTCGAGCATGACGAGGATATGATTCGCGCCGCCGACCATGTCATCGATATGGGGCCGGGCGCCGGCATTCACGGCGGCCGCGTCATGGCGCAGGGAACGTTCGAGCAGGTTCGGGACAACCCAGCCTCGCTGACTGGCAAATACCTGGCGCGGACGCTGAAAATCGCTGTTCCCAGGCACCGCACGCCGTGGCTGCCGACGGTCAAGAATGCGCGCGCTTTCGACAAGACCAAATCGCGTTTCGCACCCAGTCCGGCGGCCGAACGCCGCGCGGCGCGTGAAGCGGCTCATCAGGCCACGCTGGGCGAGATGCAGGCGCTGCGCGTCATCAACGCCACCGGCCATAACCTTCAGGGCGTGAGCGCCGAGTTCCCTGTCGGCCTGCTGACCTGCGTCACTGGCGTCTCGGGCTCGGGCAAGTCCACGCTCGTCAACGACATCCTCTACAAGCAGCTCATCTCCCAGCTCTACGACAGCCGAGTGCTGGCGGGAGACCATGAGGGGATAGACGGATCGGAGCACGTCAAGGACGTGATCGCTATCGACCAGTCGCCCATCGGACGCACTCCGCGCTCCAATCCCGCGACCTACACCGGCTTTTACGACAATATACGGACGCTGTTTTCGCTGACGCCCGAGGCCATCGAGCGCGGCTATACGGCCTCACGCTTCTCGTTCAATGTGAAGGGCGGGCGCTGCGAGGAGTGCGCGGGCGACGGCACAGTGACGACTCATCTGGGCTTCATGCCGGACGTGGAGGTGCAGTGCGAGGCCTGCCGCGGCGGGAGATACAACGCGGAGACGCTGGAGATCACATACAACGGCAAAAACATTTCGGAGATTCTCTCGATGTCGATCGAGGAGAGCACATCCTTCTTTCAAGGCCAGCCCGCCATCCTTCGCAAACTCGTTCTGCTCAACGAACTCGGACTCGGCTACCTGACGATCGGTCAGTCCTCGACGACTCTCTCTGGCGGCGAGGCGCAGCGGATCAAACTCGCCAACGAACTGAGCAAAGCCAAGCGCGGCGGGAGCACCCTCTACATCCTTGACGAGCCGACAACCGGCCTGCACCTTGCCGACATCGTTCGCCTGCTCGACTGCCTGAATCGCCTCGCCGATGCAGGACACACATTGCTGGTCATCGAGCATCACATGGATGTCATCAAATCTGCCGACCACGTCATAGACCTCGGCCCTGAGGGCGGGCATAACGGCGGCGAGATCCTCTTCTGCGGCACACCAGAGGCCCTTGCAGAAGCCCCAAACTCCTTTACCGGCCAGTTCCTCAAAGCCCACTTCGAACGTCAGCCACTCAGCCCGCAGTAAAAATAGTGCCCCTCTCCAGCAGGAGAGGGGCTCAAGGGGAGATCTAAACTTCGGTCACGGCGGAGTATGAACGCCTGGATGTTTGCGCAATGATATGTGCAACTTCATCACGGAGGAGTTCACTCCGCCGTGACGAATTTTCTTGTCCAAGGCGCACTGGACTCCGACCGACCCACGTGCTGTAATTCCGTCTTAGGGCAAAAGGAATCCGCGTCGTTACTTTACCGGGACGCCAAGGATATCAGCAGGAACTGTTTGTGAAGTGATCGGCATCGGCTCGCCTTTGCCGTCATCCAAAACCACTCTCTGCGGAACGCCTTCTTCGCCGGGAACTGGCGGGAGATGCGAGAGATTGAGCCTGCGCGCTCCGACGTAGTGATTGCGATGGTACGTGTCATCTAGCTTGCTGACCATCACTCCAAACCGGTGACCGGCGGCGTGAAGGAACTTCCGGTTCCCAATATAGACGCCGACATGCGACAGTCCGCGCTTGTAAGTGTTTTTAAAGAAGACCAGATCACCGGGCTGCAGGTCGTCAGGCTTGACGGGCTTCCCCGCCGAGTATTGGGCGTGAGCGGCGCGAGGAACGTATATGCCCCACTTGGCGCAGACCGTCTGAACCAGTCCGGAGCAGTCGAAACCTGTGCTGGCCGACCGCCCCCCAAACCGATAGGGAGCGCCGCGATAGGCGAGAGCCGTTCGAGCCAGTGCCTCGCCGCGAGTAGATCGGCGATCGATGACCGGAACCTTCTTTGCGATGGCAACGGTCGCCTGTGATACGGCCGCGGGAGCTTTGGAAGAGCGCACTACAGGAGCGGGAGGATCGGCGCGGAGGAAAGTTGGCGTACAGGAGAAGAGACAAATTGCCGCTAGACGGAGTGCGACATCTGGTCGGATGGACATGAGTTGGGTGTTTCCTTATGCGTGTTTTTGCTGACCTTTCTTTCTCAGCCGTCTAGAGTCAAAAATCGAAAGGAAGCCGGAGCACGACGAAGTTATACCCGAAGCGCCGCAAAAAATACTACCCTTGCCGTGCTTTTGCAGAAACGTTATTGCCCTCGGCTGCTGAGAATTGACAAAAAAAGCGGCCCGATGCCTCAAGGCATCGGGCCAATGCTGCCCGAACTCACGGGAACTGCACGCAAGTTCCCGTGACTGATGGTGCGATGGGCTCGCTTAACGGCGAGGCGCAGTGCGCAGGCCGCAGTTAACCGAAGTTAGTGGTAAATGTAAGTTCGGGCGTAGCCGAAGCGGGGCGTCGGAGCTTCCGGCTGACTGTGTCCCTACAGAGTGAGCGACGAAATGAGAGACGTCTTTCCGAGAGACGAAGGAGAGCGGGCTTTCGCCTCTCACTCAGGGACCGCTCCATTATGCTGCAATGCGCCCGCCACGGGAAGCCAATTGCTGCACAAAAGAAGTGTTAGGTGTGTCACATTGTGCTGTCCATCGCCTTTCAAGGGGTCATTTGCCTCGATTCCTGCCGATTCCGACTGAATTTGCATGAAATTTTTCGGATAGGTTGAATTCCGTTTCGCTTTCCAGTATAATACTAGCAGCACATCGCTTGCGACGGGGTTTCGGCTCCGGCGTCCATCGATAGGGGCTGCAGCTAATCCTCTCGCCCGGCGGCATCTTTCCGCAGAGCGGCCCGGCGGCAACGCCGAAAAACATCCTATGGATCGAGGGAACAGGGTGATCAGTGAATTGCAGCACCATCTCCCGCCCTGTCACATCAGATTCTCTGATATGGCAGACCGTGAGATCGTTGATAGAGCGCAGCGGGGTGACGAGTCAGCCTCGGAGTTCCTGCTGTACAAGTACCGTAACCTCGTCCGTACGAAAGTCAAATCCTACTTTCTTGTGGGAGCCGAAAAGGAAGACCTGCTTCAGGTCGGAATGATCGGCCTCTGGCAGGCAATCGTGGACTTTCGTTGCGACAAGGCTATCTCGTTCCCGGCGTTTGCCAAAGTCTGCATCCAGCGGCATATAATCACCGCCATAAAGACCGCGACGCGCCAGAAGCAGATGCCACTCAATACGTCACTCTCTCTCGAAAGCCCTTCCGAAGACTCCGGCCCCGATTGGAACCTATCCGACATAATTCCATCCACAGACACCCTCGATCCTGAGGAACTCGTCATTCAGAGTGAGGATACCAAAGTCCTCCATGAGATGCTCCAGCAGGTGCTCTCTGATTTCGAGTGGAATGTGCTTGCCGGATATCAGATCGGAAAATCGTACAGGGAGATCGCTTCGGAGCTCAAATGCAAAACCAAATCGGTGGACAACGCGCTAGCCCGCATCAAGCGCAAAGTCTCCAGTGTTCCGCTTGGTCTCGCCAATCTGAGTCAACTGCTGGTCAACTCGTCCCTGCGGTGATTCGCTGCCCTCAATAGCTTTACTCTTATTATCCCTTATGCGCCGATGACGTGTTCCCACGCTGTCGGCGCTTGGCTTTTCTTCCTTCCTCCGAGAAGCGCTTCGATACGTTCCCACAGGATGCCTGAGAAGCAGGCAACAGGTCTGAGCGGGAAATTGACATTTGAAAGGGAAAAGTCTCCATGCGAGCACACGGCTACGACGAAGAATCGGAAGTCATCGATGAAGAGCAGATCATCGAGCAGGTGCTGGGCGAAAACCCACGTGCCCGCGACATGCGCCTTATGAGGATGACCCTGGAGGATCGGCGCAACGGAATGCGACGCGAGCACGACAGGACGAGCGACGGCGCAGATAAGGCGCGCCTGACTGCGAAGATAGTCGAACTGGAAAAGCAGATCGCTGTGCTGCGGCAAGAGGAGGAGATCACGCAGTTCGTGGAAAGCTCCGTCCGCGTCACCCTGCACCAAAGCGCAGTCGACGAGTTCGACGAATAGACAGCGACAATACATGACCG
>JANXLO010000406.1 GCA_025355115.1 Chthonomonadaceae bacterium | reverse complement strand
GTCGCGCGAGCATTCTAGCCGCAGGAACCCCACCGAATGTCAGGGCTTTCTCGATCCAGGGGAGTGTCAACTCCCTCGTATGGGGATTTGTCCAGAGGATATCCACTGCGGCGGCATGATCGCCCGCGTCGGCGACGGACTGTGCCCAGTCAATGCGGAGCTCCTCAGCCATCTCGGGGCTGTTGCGGCCCAACAACTGCACCGCAGCTCCGAAAGCCTGATGCCGACGGGCAATCAGCACCGCTCGCTCGCGGTTCCCTGCAACTATCCATTGTCGCACGATCAGGCTTGGAGACAGCTTGCGCGCCTCGGCGATCTCGGCCGCCAACTGCAGCTTTCCATTGGTTTCCAGAAAGGCGACCGCCTCTGCGCTTTGCTGCAGCAGTTCAGCCAGCACGAATGCGGCCTCCTCTATGCGGCCCATCCGCACAAGCTGCTCGAAGGCGCGGCGGTAGAGCTGAGTCAGGTCGGCCATCAGTTCGCCTTCCATTCCCATGCTGCTACTAGATGGGCTGGAGGTTATCTGTAGGCTTGATCGACCGCTGGGAACGCTTAGCGAAGGAGGCGGAGATTCGCCGCCGCCATCACGCCCGAGCGGGATGGCATGACGCAGCGCGGCGTCAAGTTCTCCCTTTTCGAACATCTCAATCATCCGCCCCAGATATTCCGCCTGCCGCTGCCCAACCTGTCGGGCGAGGCCAGTCATCATCAGTGTGCGGGCGGCCGAATGCTTCAGCCAGCGTGTGAATGCGTTCAGCTGATCTCCCTCCGTGTGCAACCGCACCGTGATCTTTGCCCCCGGCGGAGCGCCGCTCCCCTCTGCTGTGGTCCCTCCGTTCCCTTTGCCGGGCTGAGTCTCACCCAGGCGCGCGAGATGCTCCAGAATCTGCCTAAACATCATGGGCATGGGATGAGACAGTGGCTCAGGTCGCTCCGCCTGCGTGGATCTACCTTCGCGCTTTGCCCTGAGCGCTGCCTGGAGTCCCTGCGACACCTCCGCGCCGAGTGGGGAGGCGGGAGGCACACCCTTCAATTTCGCCCGCGCATCGAACGCTAGAGCTTCCGCAACGAGAAGGGGCGGTGCAGGCGGCAATCCCAAGGACACGGCCTCCGTCAAGTGCCAACTCGTCATATCGAGCCAGTCTGCGGGGTCTTCTCGAGAAGAGTCGAGGAGTGGGACGCACACAGCCTCTCCGCTCCGAACGAGGATCAGTCCTTCGCTGGACGGCAGGCGACAGCGCTCACTCGGCGTCAGCGGAGCTGCGTTGAGCAGTGAGCCCTCACGCACCAGCGGAAGCCCTGGCGAGACCGCACAGTCAGTCCGGCGCGGAGTCGGCAGAACCAGTAGCAGTCCCTCGTCGATGCGAAAGACCGTCGAACCTGGAACCCACATCGCCAGTGCACGGCCCCGCGCCGTATCCCGCGACAACAAACGGGCATCGAATAGAAACGCGCTTGCCTGCACGACTCCTCGATGTGTCAGGAGGCGGGGGCGAACTCGTCTGGATACCGCGCTCGGCGCGGCCGTCTGAAGGGCTTCGCTCATTGGGCGCCTGTCTCCAGTCGATACAGGTCGGCCTCATGAGTCACTGAGTAGATCACGATCTCCCCTGCGGCGGTCGCATAGGCTATATACGGATTGGCATGGCTGGCAGAAGCCTGCACGATATCGGCATTGGCACGTGGCAGGTCGAGCGACCAGTCGCTGCCGAGCACTTTCAATAGACGTCGATCCTCCAAAACGAGAAGTGCGGGCGACTTGCCGTACTCTCTTGGCCCGATTACACCGACCACATCCTGCCCATCCCATACTTTGAGGCGAGTGCTGTTCTCATCCGTCAGAATGACCCATTCGTTCAGCCCGACTTGCAGGGCGGCCATTCCAAAATCCGGGTGCTCAAGAGTGCCTCCGCATCCGAAGAACGCGTCCCTGGCGTCTTCATCACAACTGAACTCCATCGTCTCGATGTCATTCGCACCGATGGATGTCAGCGTCCAGCGTCCTTCTCCTCTTTCGGCATACACTATATTTCCGCTCTCCCGGACAGGGGCGAGCATGGACACGTCCGATGAGACAAGACGGCTGAAAGGCTGGTCGTCACCTTTCCTTCCAAACTCGAACAGCCTGTTTCCCGGCAGCAGGGCAAAAACGTTCGGCTCGATGAATGAAAGCGCAAGTGCGGAGAAGCATGGGGTCAGCGGGCTATCTTCCAAATCACAATCTTCGCTGGAATGGACAGTCGAGATGTCTGGGAACACTCCCATCGGCAGGGTGTTGTGATGCCCTCCAATGCAGTCGAGCACAAAAAAATTATTCGTGTTGCTGTGCAGGGATACAGTCGCTTTCTGGACTCTTCCTGCTGCGAGAATGATGGACTTTTCAGTTTTCGCGGTGCGGATTTTGGGGCGGCCGGTGCCTGCTGAAGGGGAGTTGGGCACCGAGTAGACGACCAGGGAGTTAGGCGAGCTTCGGGCGATCAGCTTGGTGCCGTTCTGCGCCCAGACGAAATTGGAGGTTGGAGCGAACTCCCCTCCCGCGCGGCGCGGCGCGGATCGTGCTGTTCCGAAAGGGTCACGCAGTAGTCGCCCGCACTGCTTCTCCTCTGGGAGAGGCAATGTGATATCGAGACTTGGCCTGCCGGGGCTGTGAACGGCTGCCGTGAGACAGCGCTGATCTGTGTCAACGGGATCGCTGACGTAGAGCCGTGAGACTCTTCGCTCCAGTAGAAGCCGTTCAAGTCGCACTCCGCCGACTACCCAGAAGTCATCCACGCTACCCGCGGAGCCGAGTCTTTCACGCCAGTAGGTGAAATCCTCTGCATCTGCCTCGCGCAGACTCCTAGCCTCCAGCAGCAGGCACATGCTCTCCATCGCCGCCGTTTGCAGCGGCGTATCACGCTGTTGGAGTACTCCCCAACGGAACTCCGCTCCTGCTGCTTCTGCCCGCCGGGAGAGGACGATTAGGGATGCGATATGCGCTATACGCGGCGAGCCAAGCTGACTCGGTCCTGCGTCGAAGAGGGCGACTGAGAGGCGCGAACCGGCGGGCTCGCGACGTGCCACTTGGTAGAAGGCATGCTCTCCCATGACGGCCCGGCGAAGAAACTCATCGGGCATCTCATCGGCGAGCAGCCATTCGGTCAGAAGCAGGCGTTCGTAGCTGCCGCGACGGCTGAGGCCGTCGAAGCCGTCGGGCTCGCCGTTGCCTGTTTCGCTCCGCACTCGCAACGGCCCCACGGCGCGATCGAGGCGCTGGAGCATCTGTCCAAGACTTTGCGTCATCTCTCGGGGAAACAGCTCCAGCCAGGCTGACCAGGACTGCAAAGTGCGAGGCAGTTCCATGTCAGAGTTTGCCCTCCAGCCACGCTTCGATCTGCTTGCGCGCCACCGGTCGTGCACTCGCCATAGAGAGTACCTGCCGCGACTGAGGAAGCAGTGCAACAGGTGATGCGGCAGTAGGGAACTGCCTACGCACAGCCCGCTCCAGAAGCGCCGCCGGAAAATCCGGCCGGAGCGCGGTCGGCAGGAGGAGTGAGGGCGCCTCCGAGTCATGACCGAGATAGACGACTCCCTCCGCCCAGGGAAGTGCGTCCGAATAACCGAGCACCACCAGCGTTTCGC
>JANXLO010000323.1 GCA_025355115.1 Chthonomonadaceae bacterium | reverse complement strand
GGTCGCAGTCCTTTTCTTGCGGACAAGCGCCTCTTCCCTGGCGAGGGAAGAGGCGCGGAGGCTCACTGGGGCGGCGCAGGCGCGTCGACGGGAGCGCACGCAGGGACCACTTCGCTAAGCCAGGCTATGATCTGTGTGCCGTTGACGGTTAGAGTCTGGCCATCGAAGTGCGATCTGAAGCGGTCGGTCGCAGAGTCGGCGCTATTTCCGCTCGAGTTGCTGCTACTGCTACTGCTCGATTCTGATCCGCCGAAGTTGACGAAGCCGAGGCTGATGCCCGCGCTCCCGCTGCTCTCTGTGGAATGGGAATCAGCTGCGCTGTCGCCGTAGTGGGACTCGAGGTGAGCGCCGTCATCGCCCCAGCTCGTCGCGCTGATTTTTACGTTGCGAATGGCGAGGAACTGCACCGGAATCATGGGCATGAGAGGCTCCGGTCTTTTCGCCTGATTGTCGATGGAGCCGTCGCTGATCGCGTTTTTCTTTTTGCCGATAAGGTACCAGTTCTGCATGAAAAACAGGTCGCCGATCAGCCAAGGCCGGTCGATCGTGCAGAGCGCGTACTCCAGGCTTATCGAAAGGCCGCTGGCGTCGTTGTGGAAATTGCTCTGCGCTTGATAGCTCCAATTGCTGTTGAAGGTAGAGTCGCTCGAATCGGTGCTCCCGCCTCCTCCAATGGCGCAGAACCCGAGGAAGCAGGTGCCGCCCGCGCTGGCGGAGGAGCTGTCGCTCGTGAAGTGCATTTCGCTGTGCCCGCTGCTGCTGCTGCCTGAATTGCTGTTGTAGCTGCTCTGATCGACGGTCAGACCTTCCCAGCCTGAATCGTCGATGAGCGGATCACACCATGACGTAGGGGAGATGAAGGAGAGCGGTATCGCCTGTGATACGCCAGTGATGCCCAGATTCCAGGCATCGTAAACCTGGCGTGCTGCTTTTATCATATGATCCTGCATGCATACACCAACCGAGCCGATGATGTCGAGCGCGCGTTCAATCTTGTCGCCTCCCTCGGTCTTGAGGTCGTTGAAGGCCTGATCGACCGCGTTCTGGAACGTGACGGCGTCCAGCGGCCAGTTGTCCGCCGTTGCCGGGTCGCCTAGCTCCCTGGTTTGTGCATCGCTCATGTCTTTTTTAGCTTTTGCAAAAGCAGTGGCGTTCTTGACGTAGTTTGCATACAGGGGGCTTTTGCCCAGCACACTCCCATCCGTGTCCAGCTTGTAAAGGACTTTCATCGAATCATCGATCTGCTTCTGTACGGCGGGATCGATGGCAGGCATCGGCAGGGGCTGCATGCCGTTTATTATCCCGTCATAGGCGAAGCTGATGTGGCGGGTCGTCGGATACTCGAGGAAGGAGTCGTCCTTGGTGACCATAATGGCTCGATCCACCAGCTCGGATGTTTTGAACGCGGCCTCCATCGCCTTGCGAAACGAGGGGTCGATTGGTGGAGGGTGAGCCGCTCCTCCAGCGCCAGCCGCTCCACCGGCCGGGGGCGTAGTAGCTGCTCCTGCAGCAGGAGGCGGAGCAGGAGTGCCCTGGGTTACGGTCGCACCTGCCGCCGCCGCTGCCTGCTGGAGAGTCGACCCGCCCATGGGCGACCACGGGTTGCGGAAGTCGCGCGGGTCGATCGGCATGCCCAGCACCAGCTGCGAGTAGACGAAGCCGGTCGTGAGAGCCTTGCCGTCCGTGCGGATAGGGCGCGTGGACTTGATGCGGTTGATGAGTTGATCGAAGATAGTGAGCACCAGCGCTCCGGGTTCTCCTGCCATGTGCATTCCTCCAATATCGATGTTCGCTATGGGGTAAGTGGAGGTC
>JANXLO010000298.1 GCA_025355115.1 Chthonomonadaceae bacterium | reverse complement strand
GGCTCGACCTCGTCGGCTCAGGACGCGAAACCGATGTTGCGCGCAGCGGCGGGCAGACTAGATATTACCCCGAAAAATCCTGTCTTCATGGCGGGCTATGGGATGAATCGGAAAAGCATCGACGCTCACGACCGGCTCATGGCGCGGTGTCTCGTTCTGGAATCCGGTGGGACGCGGATCGCGTTCGTCTCGTGCGACTTGCTGGGAGTGCCGCGATATCAGATCGAGAAAATTCGCGCTATGGTGAAGTCGGTCTCGCCGGAACATCTCTTTCTGTCCTCAACGCACACGCATTCCGGTCCTGATCCTCTGGGGCAATGGGGACCGGACATTCAGACGAGTGGCGTCGATCAGAATTGGATGGCCACGTTTCGTGAAGGCGTAGCGCATCTTGTGGATGAGACTGCGGGCAAACTGCAGCCTGCCGCGCTGAAGTTCGCGAGCTCCACGAAAGTCCCGCATATCTCAAAGAACATACGTGTGCCTCGCATTCTGGATACGGAGCTGGGGCTAATGCAGGTCGTCTCAGCGCGGGACGGCAAGCCTATCTCAACTTTCGTAAACTTCGCCTGTCACCCGGAAGTGATGAATACGCATCGGCTGTCCGCTGATTTTCCACACTGGCTGTATGAGACGGTGGAAAACGGCGGGGGAGGCGTCTGCCTGTACGTCAATGGGGCGCAGGGCGGCATGATCACTGCGGATTTTGATGAGACGACGACTCCGAAAGGCGAGAACTGGGCGGCGGCGGAAGCCATCGGCATCAGCCTTGGAAAACGAGTGCTCGAGCTGATCGCGACGGCGGATACGGTCAAGAACGCTCCGATCATGACGGAGCGAAAGGTCTTCGAGGTGCCGTTGGAGAACCCTCGTTTCAGGGCACTTGTCTCCCTGAAAATATTTCCGAAAGAGGAGATGCATGGAGGCAATCTTGTCACCGAGGTCGCTCGCATCACCATAGGCGAGGCGGAGTTCCTGACGCTTCCTGGAGAGGTGCTACCCAACATCGGGTTCTATCTTAAAAGCCTGATGGGAGGCAAGCCAAAATTTCTGCTAGGGCTTACCTCGGATGAGCTCGGCTATATTCTCACCCCTGAGGACTACGTGCTGGATCTATATCAGTACGAGGCCAGCGTTTCAGTGGGAAGTGTGCTCGAGCCTCTAATGGTTCAAAATCTGCGCCAACTTATGGAGAAGAGATCTGTCCCTGGCAGATCGGGAACAAAGCAATGAACAACTGGTTAAAACATGGCCTTATCTCGTGCATGTCTACAGGAATGATGCTGATCTGCATAGGCATTACAGCTTTCGCACAGAGCAAGGAGGGGGCTAAAGTGACACTGCCGGAATGGAAAGTTCTCAAGGCTGCTTATGATGTCGATCACGCTGCAGCCCTCGGAGCGAAGGAGGAGCCAATCTCCAGTCCTGACGCGGTGAAGATTCATTTGACTTTCATCGGCGCAAACGGAGCAAGAGTGCCGGGCATATTCGCTCGGCCCAAAGGTAATGGTGTCTATCCCTGTGTCCTGCTGCTTCATGGGCTGACAAGTGATAAGGAGACGATGGCCACCTTCTTCGGAGCTCCGCTTCTCAAAAAAGGGTTTGCCTACCTTGCTCTCGATGCTCCGCATCATGGCGCTAGAAAAGTCGCTGGAGAAAACCAGGGCGATCCAAAAAACTTCTCAGAGGCTGTCAAGCTCGGCTGCCGTGACTACCGTCTGGGGCTCGACTGGCTCCTGCAGCGCAAAGACGTCAACGCCAGGCACGTGGGCTTGCTCGGATACAGCATGGGATCGATGATGGGCTCCATCTTGACGGCAGTCGACGCGCGTATCGCTGCAGCAGCGCTCTGCGTGGGAGGCGATCCCGTCCTGCCGAACGCCGAGTTGGTTCCTGCACAGCTGAGAGTTGCATTACTCTATACGGTCAGCCCCAGCCTCTATATTGGACACATTTCACCCCGCCCCATCTACATGCTCAATGGCAAGCAGGACATGACAATGCCGGAATCGGCCAGCAAGAGACTTTACGAGGCAGCGAAAGAGCCAAAAAAGATCGAGTGGTTTGAAGCCGGGCACATATTGCCACCCCCTGCTGGTGAGAAAGCCATTGCCTGGCTGGGGGAGAAACTTGACCACATCAAGTAACCGGGCACGCCGTAGTCTTGCCGTGAGGTTGCAATGTCGCGCCATTTCCCGTACAATGTCTAATCTACCTTGAAGGTTCAAGCGATCAGGAGCAGGATGATGGCACAGCCACAGGCGCTTGCGCTCGAACGGTCAGTCTCAGGCGCAACACTACGGAGAGCAAGGACAGGGGATGTCCTGGCGATGCAGCAGATCATTAATGGATTTGCGGATCGTGGTGCCATGCTGCATCGCAGCCTCAGCCAGCTTTATGAGAATATCCGTGATTTTTTCGTTGTAGAGGAAGACGGGAAGATATTGGGTTGCGCAGCCTTGCACATCAGCTGGCGCGATCTGGCAGAGTTGAAATCTCTGGCTGTTTTGGATGAGGCGCAAGGCCGTGGCTTCGGAATGCGATTGATCGAGGCATGTCTTGCGGAGGCGGAGGAGATCGGAATTTCACGGGTGTTCGCCCTGACTTATGTCCCTGAACTGTTCAAGAAAGCAAAGTTTGAAATAGCGGACAGATCGCTGCTGCCAAGGAAAGTATGGACTGAGTGCGTCTACTGCCCGAAGTTTCATGACTGTACGGAGGTAGCGGTGATTCGAGGTATCGCAGGAGCAGGTATCGAGCCGGATATTACATCTCCACTGCTAACCCTGGAATTGAGGCCCCGATGAGCGATAAGAATGTGATCGATGAGTCTGACCCGCGCAATGGGGATTCGTTACTGCGGCCGTTGCGGCCCATGGGGGGGATCGCGGAGGCTGTTCCCGCTCGGCCGACAATCCGCCCGTTACCGGGAGCAAAGTGCGAAAAATGCGGATGTGCCCAGGTGTCTTCTCAGCCTTTTTTCTCAGCAGGCAGTGGACTTGCTTATCGGCCGATATCCGAAGATGTCCGCTGCCATCGTTGCGGGCACGTTGGCTCTCCAGACTATAGCCCCTGAAGCCTCGAAGATGAAAATATCGGAGTGACAGGATTCGAACCTGCGGCCTGATCGTCCCAAACGACCCGCGCTACCAACTGCGCTACACTCCGGCGCTGTTCGCTGTTGACAAGCAAACCAGTTTATTGTATGCTAACTCGTCCCGGAAGTCAAGTAAAAACTTATTTCTGATTCGGATAGCCCTAGTTTGAGGAGTGAATATGATTCGTTTCGGGTGGCTCTGTTGTGCTCTGGCTGTATTCCTCGTTAGTCTTCCTGTCACCTCAGTTGGGCAGGATAAGGTGTCTGGCTGGATGCCTAAAGTCTTCCCAATCACATTCTGGTGCGGCCCTCCTGAGCCTTACATAACCATTGCGCAGTATCGAGCGATAGCAGATGCTGGCTTTACTGTGGTCATGCCTCCGTGCGAAGGGGACGCTACCGCCGTCAGAAATCGTAAGATCCTTGATCTTTGCTCCAAGACAAACCTCCGAGCAATCATTAGCGATTCCCGAATGCCTCACTCCTTAACTCACGACCCCAAGGGTGCTGCCTCCGTGCGAAACATCGTAAACGACTATCGCAAAAGCCCCACGCTATTGGGATACTACCTTGCCGACGAGCCGGGCGCCAACTCTTTTGATGATCTGGCGGAGGTTTCGGCGGAGCTGCACAGGCTTGATCCTGATCGAATGGTCTTCATCAACCTGTTCCCGAACTACGCTTCCTCCGATCTTACCTCCAATCCAAGTCAGCTCAATGCCTTGACTTATGATCAATACCTGGATCGCTTCATGCAAGTGGTGAAGCCCGACGTTCTCAGTTGGGATCACTATTTTTTTCTCGAAGGAAGTGACCGGCCAGGCTTTTTCAGCAATCTTGCCTCCGGGCAGCGGGCTGCGAACGCAACTCAGCCTCCTACGCCTTTTTGGCAGGTCGTGCTTTCGGTGCAGCATGGCCCATATCGAGCCCTGACCGAAAATGAGCTGCGCTTCGAGGCCATGCAGACCCTGGCTTATGGAGCGAAGGGACTGGCTTACTTCACCTACTGGGAACCTAACGACCCCTCGTTCAAATGGAGCAATGCTATCCGCAAGCGCGACGGAACGCCAGGAACTCTGTACGACCCCGTGAGCAGAGTGAACTCAGAGGTTCATGCCCTAGCAAAATGGCTGTATGAAGCGCATGTTGAAGAGACTTTTCAGACTGGGCAAATGCCCCCGGATGGCAAACCTCAACCGGACAATTCGCTGGTAAAAGTCACTGGTGGAGGGGATCTGACTGCAGCGACTTTTCTCGGAGACAAGGGATTTGTATACGTCCTGTTGGCGAATAGGAACTATCGTGCGGGCGTGAAAACTCAGATCGGATTGCAGGCGGGAAAGCGGGCAATAGAGCAGCTGACTTTGGCGACTGGTCAATGGCACGAGATTACATCGAAGCCACAGACTGATGGAATTCAAAGTGCATCGGTTGAACTAGGTCCGGCGGGTGCCGCGCTATTCCGTTGGAAATAGCTCTGCTTCAAAGCGCAGTCGTTGAGCCAAACCCAATATTGCTGCAACCAGCCGCAAAGTAGCGAATAGCGATGTCAAGCTTCAGGCTGCTTCCGGCAGCTCAATGACCAATCGCTCATTCATATCTAGATCGAACCGACTGTAGGAATGCACATGCACATGGATCAGCGGCGTCCGCGCGCATAGGTCCTCTGCTCCCAGGCGAAACAAAAGCGCAGCTTCGCATGTCTTCGCGCCAGTGTAGAGGGGGTTAATTCTGTGGTCGCCTGAAGGAAGGCCCGAAGGTGGGCAACCGTGATGACCTCGGCGGCAACGTCGGGGAGCTCGCGTGCCAGCATGTCCAGGTCGTATCCTTAGCCGCGGTGCATGTTGGGTCGCAGCCGGTTCTGGTTCGCGGTCAGGGACGCTTCCACGAGTTCCTGAAAGGTCATTTTGCACTGTGTCCAAGATAATCTAAGATTTGCCCTTCTGCATGAAGCCGAAACGCAATCTCAAATTGGACGCGGAGACGGCAGTTCCTCCAAGATAATAAGAGTTATTCGGCAGAGAAGAAGAAAGAGTGCGGTGTAGGAGGCAAAACAAGAGCGGGAGCGTTTCCACTCATGCTCTTGTTTTGCAGATGGCTGCAGCAAGGACGGGGTTCCCCGGCTGCACTAATGTCTTGCTACCTGATCGTAAACGTTACGGCAGCCGAAGTGCCACCGCCCGGTGTCGGGTTGAATACCGTCACTGTCGCCGTTCCTACAGTGGTAAGGTTGGCAGCCGGGACAGAAGCCTTCAGTTGAGTAGCCGACACGTAGCCGGTTGTCAGGGCAATCCCTTTCCAGAGAACGGTGGAATCCGGGGTAAAATTGGTTCCGGTTACGGTCAGCGTGAGGGCTAGACTGCCATGCGTGGCGGAGGTGGGACTGATCGAGGAAAGCGTTGGAACCGGGTTATTGATCGCGATGGTATAGCCGGCGCTCGTCCCGCCACCCGGCGCGGGATTATAAACCGTCAATACCAGAGTGTCGGGCGTCGTCAAAAATGACGCAGGGATCGTGGCGTTCAACTGGGTGATCGAAACGAGCGTTGTGCTGATTGAAACGCCGTTCACTTTCACCACCGATTTGACTCCAAACCCTTTCCCTGTAACGGTAATGGGCGTGTTGCCGCCGACAAGCAGTGAGGCCGGAGAGACGCTCGTGATCGTCGGCACGACGTAATTCACGGTGAAATTTACCGAATTGCTCGTCCCTGGGGTCGTTGCCGGATTGGTCACGCTGATAGGCAACACCTGGCCGCCCTTTGTAAGGTTCGAGGCCGGGATCGTCGCCTTGACCTGTGTGGAAGAGACAAAGGTCGTCACCACGGACGTCCCATTCACGTTCACGACCGCGCCGGACTTGAAGTTGGCGCCGGTGACCGTGATGAGGGTGGCTGCGCTTCCTGCGTTGGCGCTGTTGGGAGAAACACTGATGACGCGCGGCGCGGGGAAGTAGGTCTGGCAGGACTCAAGCCATGTATTTGCGTTCGTACTCCATGAGCCGCCAATGACATAGATCTTCCCATCCGGGCCGGTGACGGAGGCATGCTGCTGGCGCACATCGGATCCGAGATCGGTCGCCAGCGAGGAGACGGCCGACCAGCTGTTGGTCGTCACATCGTAAGCTTCCACATACGGCAGCACGCGATAGCTGTTTGCCGATCGATCGAAGCCATATCCACCGCTGACATAGATTCGCCCGTCCGGTCCCGTGGCCGCGCCGGCGTCCCACCGGCCATAAGTCAGGTTTGCGGCCGCGGCCCACGTGTTGGTCGTCGGGTCGTAGGCTTCGACCGTATAGTAGTTGAGATCGGGACGGTAGCCACCCATCACATAGATACGTCCGTCCGGACCGGTGGCGGCAC
>JANXLO010000272.1 GCA_025355115.1 Chthonomonadaceae bacterium | reverse complement strand
AGAAGGAACACCAGAGCCACTTGCTGGAGTGGCTACGACAAAGTTTTCAGAGTGGTAGTGTCCCGCAAGAAATGGTCGAGCGGCTTGCCGCATGAAAAGTGCAAGGATAGTGCTTAGCCTTTCGTTCTTAGAACAAAACTGAATTGCGCTCTTCGCCAAGTGATGACCCTTCCCTTCAAGGAAGCAAGGAACCCTGCCAATGCACAAACGCAACTCACGCTTGATGCCGTGCCCTGTCCTGTTCTTCGCCCTCTTCGGGCTAGCACTGCCCATTGGTAGCGGAGCACAGGATCTCCTCGTCAACGGCAGCTTCGAAACTGGCACACTCGCAGGCTGGACGCTCGCCGACCAACTCAACCCCGCGGACACTGCAAACGCCGACCATTTCTACATCAGTGTGCCCGGCGCCAATACCCCTGCCGTAAACGGCATCACCTTCACAACGGCCGCCAATGCGGCTGGAGGAAATTTCTACGCCGTCACCGCCTCCGATCTGCCCGGCGCCCATGCCCTGCTCCAGAGTTTTACCGTCCCGTCGGGAGGCGGGAGCCTCAAGCTCTCCTTCCAGATGTTCGTCAACGACCAATCCGGGATTGGCCCTACCATCGATCCATCCGGCCTCGACTACACCACCGGAGGAAGCCGTGTCACCCGAGACAATCAGCATGCTCGTGTTGATATTCTGCGGGCAGGTGCTCCCGATCTCTCGACCGCGCCTGCCGATCTCGTGACCACTTTCTACGTGGGGACTGATCCAAGCGGATTCGATGCCAACTTCAATCTGGTTCCCAATGCCTTTTCGCTCTATAAGGCAGATCTGACGAACGTTCTCGCCTCGGGCCAGTCCTATCGGATTCGATTCGCGGAGGTCGACAATGTCAGTGCCCTCAACCAGGGGGTGGACAATGTCCATCTGGTCTCCACGACTCCAGAGCCTGGCGCGGTCGGCCTGCTGGCGGGCCTGAGCCTGAGCGGCGGGCTATTCCTATCGCGGCGAAGGCGCATTGCCACAGCCCGCATCTGACAGACATCCAGTATCCATTTCGAAAGAGAGAAAAACACTGCCATGAAAACTGAACTTGAACTGCTTGCTGTTCGCCTGGAATGTCTGGGTCAGGACAACTCCGCCCTGAGCGCCCGTTTGGACGCTTCTGAAGCCAAAAACAGCCGGGAGCGCCGTCGCCTGCGAATACAGGCAGGCCTCGCGTTCTGCGGCTTCGTAGGTGCCGTCATCCTCTCGCCCGCCAACCGCGCAGCCATCGCGCAGGGCTACGGCACCACCCTTGCCAGCCTTAATGCTCGCGTCTCCTCGATAGAGACGAAGACCAGATACATGAGCGCCAATACGATCGCGAAGAGTACAATTTTCTCAGGCTGCAATGTCTTCGTCAACGACGGTGGGGGGACGACGGACACCGTTGTTGTTAATTCCGCTGGCGACGGTCTAGGAAACCTTATCATTGGCTATAACGCACTGCGAGGCGGCGGCAACGACAACCGCCCTGGAGCTCACAACCTCATCGTGGGAGATATGAACAACTACACTGCGATCGGAAGCCTTGTCGCGGGATTAGGGAATCAAGTCAACGGGCAGTACAGCTCCGTTATTGGCGGCCAGAACAATCAGGCAACTGGCTTCCTCAGCTCAGTCTCCGGCGGCCAGAACAATAGTGCGTTCGGGACGTACAGCTCCATCGGCGGAGGCGCAGGCAACACGGCCAACGGCCCGTCTAGCTCCATAAGCGGCGGCAACCAGAACCTTGCAAACGGGACCTACAGCTCCATAAGTGGGGGAGGGAACAACACAGCCACAGGGGATTTTAGCTCCGTCAGCGGTGGACGGACAAACACGGCAGGACAGTCTGCCGCGGTCAGTGGGGGCAGCAACATAACGAACAACACCTTCACAGGCTGGTCGGGCGGCTCGCTGCACAGTCCCTAGCGAATCTGCTTAAGATGATAGGCAGGGCGCGGCATCCTTCAGGTTGCCGCGCCCCTCTGTCTTATTATTCGGCGATGTGTGCAGTGAAAGGAGGATGGAGGACGCCGCGCTCGGTAATGAAGGCAGTGACCAACTCGGCGGGCGTGACATCGAAGGAGGGGTTGAGGACGGGGACGCCATCGGGGGCGATGCGGATGCCGTCAATGTGCGTCATCTCGACATCTTCGCGGTGCTCAATGGGAATGCCGTCACCATTCGCGAGGCTGAAATCTATGGTCGAAAACGGAGCGGCGACGTAGAAGGGGATGCCGTGGTAGCGGGCGGCGACGGCTACGGAGTAGGTGCCGATCTTGTTGGCAGTGTCCCCGTTGGCGGAGATGCGATCCGCGCCGACCACAACGCAGTCTATTCCGCCCTGCCGCATCAGACTGGCCGCCATGCAGTCCGCTATGATCGTCACAGGAATGCCGTCCTGCGCCAACTCCCAGGCGGTCAGCTTCATGCCCTGAAGCCGCGGGCGCGTCTCATCGGCGAGAACATGTATGCGCTTGCCCGCCTCCACCGCCGCGCGAATCACGCCAAGGGCTGTGCCATAGCCGACGGTCGCCAGTGCGCCCGCGTTGCAGTGCGTGAGGACGGTGCCCTCGTTCGGAAGCAGTTCCGCCCCGAAGCGGCCCATCCGGCGGTTCGTCTCGATGTCCTCCTCCAGCATTTTCAAGGCCTGGGCGAGGAGGGCTCTCCGAATCTCAGCCGCGCCGCCGACCGTGTGCTCCGCGAGTAGCATCAGCCTATCGACAGCCCAGCAGAGGTTGACAGCCGTCGGGCGGGTAGCACGTAGGACGTCCGCAATCTCGCTCAGCCGGCGCAGGAACTCCGCACGATCTGCGTCCTCAAGGCTCTGCGCGCCCAGTGCAAGACCCAGCGCGGCGGTGCATCCTATGGCGGGCGCGCCGCGCACGACCATGCTCCGAATCGCCTCCGCGACGTCCTGCCAATAGGTATAGTCCAGAAACACCAACCGCGCAGGCAGAACGGTCTGATCAATCAGCCTCACGCTCCCATCAACCCAGGCCACTGTCCGCAGCGGCTCTGTCTTCGTCATGATATACTCACTTTCGAACCTCTGTCAGTCACGCAAAGATTTGCCCGTGAGCGCCAGAAAAACGGTCTCGAGGTTGGGTTGCTGAACGTTCAGGGAGACGAGGGAAATCTTCACATCGTAGAGGGCTGCGATCAGTTCCGGCATGGACTTGTCCAACTGACGGGCTCGGATTCGCAGCAGATTGACGGCGGCTCCAGCGTCCACAAGGAGGGATTCGGGGGCAGCGGAGGGAACAAAGTCAACACTTTCGGCGTATTCCATGCGTCTCAGTCGCAGGAGTTGATCCTCTGTGGGAACCAGGTTTCCAATGCCGATGTCGATCACCGCCCCACCCAGGCTAGATATGAGGTTGGGGACGGTATCGCATGCGACAAGCTTTCCGCCGTCCATGATGCCCACGCGGTCACAGAGGGCTTCGACCTCCTCCATATAGTGGCTGGTGTAGAGAACGGTCAGGCCCTGGCGATTCAGTTCGCGGACGCCTTCAAAGATGTGGTTTCGGGACTGCGGATCGACTCCTACGGTTGGTTCGTCGAGGAGCAGGAGCTGGGGACTGTGCATCAGTCCAATCGCCAGATTAAGGCGGCGCTTCATTCCTCCCGAGTAGTCCTCTGCGCGGGAGTCGGCGCGATCCGCCAGCCCGACGAGATCAAGCATCTGCCGCGAACGGTCGGCGAGAGCCGATCCGCGCAGCCCATACAGTTCGCCGAAGAACTCGAGGTTCTCCCGGCCAGTCAGCTTGAGGTAGATAGCGAGATCCTGCGAGACGAGGCCCAGCGCCCGCTTCATTTCTACGCCGGCGGTGACCGCATCGTGGCCCGCGACTGTGATTTCGCCCTCGGTAGGAGGAAGAATCCCGGCCAGCATGCCGATGGTGGTGGTTTTGCCCGCGCCGTTGGGGCCCAGCAGACCGAATATTTCGCCGCGCCTGATGTCGAATGTGATGCCGTCCACTGCGGTGAGCGCGTCGTACTTCTTGCGCAGATTGCGAACTGAGGCGATGTTGTCGTTTTCGGGCATCGTGATCCTTCATGGCGCTGTGAGAAGTGGCATGGATAGTGCAGTTGAAAACAGTGGCCGAAAAGCCAGAAGACGGGCCGGAGCCACTGCTCCAACCCGTCCCGGAGTTCGCACCCAATAGCAGAGAACGGACTTGAACCGTTGACATCGCGGGTATGAACCGCGCGCTCTAGCCAGCTGAGCTACTCTGCCTCTGCGACAGACATTCTACCATAGGGCGGGCGCTTTGTCAAATTCAAAGAAGGCAACATGAGCAGTTCAGAACCGGAGGCGGAGTTGCCTCCTGAGAGCGAGTCGGTGCTGATTCAGCATCTGGCAGGACGGTTCCTGGCCAATGCCTCGCACGATCTGCGGACGCCGATGACCGCGATCCTCGGCTTTTCGGAGCTGCTGTTGGAGGATACCTACGGGCCTCTCAACGAAGCTCAGCGGACGGCAGTGGGGCACATCGAGGAGTCGGCGATCACGCTGACGGAGGTCATCAGCAACCTGCTCGACCTGCTGCAGATCCGGGCCGGTGATCTCGAGCTGCGCATCCGTGATATGGACATCGCCAAGGTGATGCACGACTTGTTCTCCATGCTTCTGCCGTTGGCTCAGCGTCGCGGACTCGATTTTCAAATTCGGCTCGCGGAGAACCTGGGCAAGGGACAGACGGACGAGAAGATCGTGCGACACATCGTCTATAATCTGCTGTCGAGCGCCCTGCGCTCCACGCCCAGCGACGGGAAAGTGACGCTCTGCGCCGAGCGCAGCATAGATATGCTCACCGTGCAGACGCACGACACCGCTCTTCATCTGCCCCCTGAGGCGGTGGCGAATATGATGGGGCCATTCCTACTACTCGAAAACTCGCCCGTCCGGGGCTACGACGGATGGGAGATTGGGCTGCCTCTGGTTCGCCGTTATGTGGAGCTACTGGAAGGCACTATGAAGATAGAGAGCCTTCCGGAGCGCGGCACCCTCTTCACGGTTCACCTTCCCCTAAACTGACCGCTTCAACAGCACTTCAGAACAATGGCTCCTGTATCGCTTGAGTAGCTTGCTGCAAGCGGTCAGGAAGAGCGCGTGGTAAGGGAATTTCCGTTCTCTGATAGATGAAGGTCTGGCCTGCTGTGCCATTCGTGATCGATGTCGCGCATGAGCAGGGCGCAGTCTAGTTCGACCGAGCCGGGCGGGAATTTCGAGACGTCCCCAAAGAATCGTGAGCGGGCATACTCTACCTCCAACGGCTCGATGCTCCAGGTCAGGCATTTCAAGTCCATCCCATGGTAGTGGCCCTCTTCTCTCGTGGCGGAGTAGCCGGTCGCTCCAAGCGAGAAGAACCCTGCCGCCTCATCGAGCGACGGGAATAGGCTCGAACTCGGCATCTGCGCGGCGGGCCTGCCGCAGAAGGCGACCTCTTCGCTGCCGTCCTGTCGGACTATGCGCACTGAGACCATTCCATCCGCCTCGGAGACCTCAAAAGTGCTTCGGCTGAAGATGCCGGGAAACACACGACCGCCGAAGGCCGCGTTGAACGCCGAATTGGTGTCGCGCCGCGGAATGAAGACGCCCTCCTTGCGCTCGCCATCCTCGTCCCATTCGACTGCAATGCGGTGAGCCGCATTCTCTGATCCCATTCCCGCCCATGAGGGAATAAAGCGAGGGCGCAGCTCTTTGAACCGGATCATGCAGACCCCACCGATGCCGCGGCCTCGATACAGCTTAGGGCGAAACGGAGAGGGCAACGCGCGCTGAAGCACCTCCGGGTCGATTCGATAGTTGAGCAACACCCGCCGGGAGATAACTCCCCGAATGGTATCGAGAAAACTCATCTTTCCCTCTTCTCATCACTTGGGCGCGCTGTGACATTCGATCTCCATCAGCGCTTGCTTTGCATAATCACCCAACACGCGGTTACCTTCGACCTTCCTGAGGGCAGGGACAGCGGGAAGAGCTGCTGTACCCATGTCACGCAGGAGCTGCAAGGCAAAAATGCGGGAGTAGTTCGATCTGCGGATATCTTCGAAGACTTCTATAAGGAGCGGGACCGCCTCTCCAGCAGCCGGACCAATGGTACTGAGCGCACCCCCTGCCTGCGACCATTCGTTATTCTTGCCGTCACGGAAAATACGTGCGAGCGCAGGCACTGCGGGCCTCGCAGCGGCTCCCATTTTGCCTAGAAGCAACATCGCAGTCATCCGGACGCCTGAGCCGTTGTTCCCAAGCGCAGCGGTAAGGCGCGGCACGATCGCGGGGCGGAGACCTATTGTCATTGCAGCCTCCGCGACGCTCATGCTGAAGCCCACAGATGCGTCCTGGCTCTTAATAAGCATGTCGATTAGCGCAGGCACCGCCGCCATAGCGCCAGGCCCGATCTGCCGGAGAGCTTCCACAGATGAATCAATCAGGCTCTTACTTTTTAGAGACTCTATCACCACAGGCACCGCAATGGCTGCCGTGGGCCCGATATGGCCGAGCGCCTGAATTGCAGACGACCGGTCAGCCACTTCTCCGGCCTTGACTATAGCAGCGAGCGCCAGGACGGAGGAGGTCGTAGGCTCTATTTGCCACATGGAGAGGGCTGAAACAACCTGAAATTTTCTCTCCTTGCTTCGCACGATGCGCAGTAGCGTCGGCAGCGCAGAAGCCGCTACTGGCCCAATCCTGCCAAGCGATTCGGCCGCTTGCGGTCTTACCTCAAAACCGGATCATCCAGGCTTGCCGCAAGCCCTGGAACGGCGGGTTCTGCTAATGGCCCGCTATTCCTGAAGGCGTGCCCAGCTGCGCCCATGCTTTCGCAGAAGCAGTCCTTACTCCACTATCTTCGTCCTTCAGGGCGGCAATGGCAGCCGGGAGGACGACTTTTGGGTCTGCACCCACGGCCCCATACTTCGCGAAGAGCGCCCATAGGGAATTGGCGGCTTCAATTTGAACTGCGGAATCTGGATTTTTCAGCTTCAGCACGATGCTCTTATCTCGATCCGTATCCTGCGCCTGCGAGCAAACTGTGTTGCTCAGGAGGAAGCCCACCGTTGTGAGGATAAGAACGGTTGTCCAGTTAGAACTATTCCACTTCCTGTTCAATCTTCACTTCCTTATTTCTGTCCAGGGAGAGACCATGGATAATCCATTTTGAAAGAGGCTTAGCTTTCGCTCTGGCGCTTCTGGGCTTCTCCGCCGAGGAGAGCGTGGGCCTCTCTTAGGATGGCCGGGATGCGGTCGGCGAAGGGGCTTTGGGCCACCGCTTTCAGGAGGGTGGCCTCATCGAACTCCGCGGCGTTGCCGCCAGGGCACCAGTGGTCGGCGTGGCCCAGCAGATTGTAGCGACCACGCGCCCAGACCTCGAGATCGAGCGACTTCGCGAACGTCCACAGGCGCAGAATTTCGAGGACGTTGACTTCGCCAGGAATGTGATGATGCTCCGGAATACCGTCCGTCCAGTGCTCCGCCCAGCCCGCGCCGACTGCGTGAGCCATCTCCCCCCGAAGGCGCGCTTCGACAGGCTGTATCGTTTCGGCGATGTTGTCGTAGTGAGCCAGCGCGGCGATGTGGTCGTCGAAATCACTCGGTCGGGCTGCGCCGATGCTCAATGTATGGACCTGTGGGCGCGCGAGGCAGTAGAGGTCGTTGAACTGCATCGCGGAGAGCGGCTCGCACAGAGCCTTCAACCGAGGAGGCGGGTCGTAGAGCCTGCCGCCCTTATCGCTCGGGGAGATGATGAATACCCCCATGTCCTGCCGGGCAGCCGCCTGGATCGCGCGCCAGTTCAGGTCGTTCACGAAATACCAGTGCAGGTTCAGATAGTCGAACTCGCCGGTCGCCGCCGCCTTCTCGATGACGCTGCAAGGGCCATGTGTCGAGAACCCTACGAAGCGCACTCGCCCGTCGTGCTGAAGCTCCCGCACGACCTCCATGCAGCCGCCTGGTCGCAGGATCCAGTCCGTATGCTCGTCCAGGTTCAGGCCATGGAAGGAGAGCAGATCGACATACTCAAGCCCCAGATAGGCCATCGATTTGTCGAACGTCTCACGGAACTCCTGCGCCGATTCGCGGGGAGAGACCTTGGTCTGCACGATCAGTTTCTCACGTGGCACCTTTGGCAGCACCCATCCCAGTTGCATCTCGCTCGACCCGTAGCCGCGCGCCGTCTCGATGTGATTGATTCCCAGCTCCAGTGCGCGATGTATCGTCGCCTCCAGGTTCGCCTGGCCTTCAGCCGGAATCTCCTCCGGCGCCAGATCCTGCCACTGGTGCTGATACCGCATCCCCCCGCAGGAGAACACCGGCATTGGAAGTTCCGTGCGCCCAAATCGACGAGTTCGCATCGTTCCGCCTTTCCAAACATGCAGTGCGAAAAGCCCCGAGATCGGTGCTCCATCGCTGTGCTTGTGTTGGACAAAGTCCCGCTAAACTCCTCTGTCCCGGACAGTCATTTTGCCGCTGGTTTTGCGGGAACTTCTCCGCTGTTACCCCGTCTTGTAAGCGTTAATGAAATGCAGCCGGAAAGAAGCCTTCTAACCGGGTCAGATTCGGAGACCTTCCCACCGATGAAATGGTGGCGATGAAGGAGCAGGAATGAGCACGGATCAGAATGAGCGCTCGGCCTCATGGCACAGCTCGATACGCGAGAAGCAGGAAGCTGCATCGGAGACGGTAGAGGTTGTGCCTGTCGTCGCCGAGGAGGTGCATGTCGGCAGGCGCACCGTGGAGACGGGCCGTGTGAAAGTTCACAAGACGGTTCAAACTACCGAGGAGGTGTTCGACGAGCCGCTCCTTCAGGAGACCGTCCAGATCGAGCGCATTCCCATCAACCGCATCATCGAAAGGCCGATTCCCACGCGCCAGGAGGGCGACACGACCGTCGTATCGCTCACCAAAGAGGTGCTGGTCGTGGAGAAGAGGCTGATGTTTACGGAAGAGCTCCGCATCACTCGGAGTCAGTCGCAGTTCCGAGACCCTCAGAGAATAGAAGTGCGAAGCGAAGAGGTCGTCGTCGAGCGAGTGCCCGTGACGGGCTCGTGAGAAACACGGCGGCGATGTAAAAATGAGCATTGTATGCCCCCTCCGGCTACAGAAATCAGCCGGAACTTATCTCATGAAGGAGAAGCAGAGTGAAAACAGTTGTCGGTCTATTCGATGATTTTTCGGAGGCGAAACTCGCCGTCCAGGACCTGGAGAACAGCGGCATCCCGCACAGTGACATCAGTCTGGTGGCGAGCAACTCGGGCGGCCAACACGATCAGTACGCCGCAAATACGACCACGGAGCACATAGATCATGCCAGCCACGCGGCTGGCACCGGCGCAACGACCGGCGCGGTCGTCGGCGGCGGCCTCGGACTGCTCGCGGGATTGGGTCTGTTGGCGATACCGGGGTTTGGCCCCATCGTCGCGGCAGGATGGATCATCTCGACCATCACTGGCGCCGGAATTGGCGCGGCGGCAGGCGGCATCCTTGGCGGCCTGGTTGGCGCAGGAGTTCCTCATGAGGAAGCAGTCCTCTATAATTAGGGAGTGAAGCGCGGCGGCACTCTGATTGCGATCAAGACAGCCGACGACAAAGCCCACATGGCGGCGGAGATTCTTGGAAGGCACGGCGCCGTCAACATCGACGAGCGCGCAGAAGCTTACAGCAAGCCCTACGATGCGGCCGCGGCGCCGATTTCGGCTCCAAAGCCCTTGACTCAACCTGTAGCTAAGCCTGCATACGACGTAGCTCCGAAGGCGACCGTCCAGACCGGCTTCGTCAACACCGGCACTCAGACGAACGCGATCAACACCGACAAAGAGGTCGTTCTCCCGGTCATCGAAGAGGAGCT
>JANXLO010000237.1 GCA_025355115.1 Chthonomonadaceae bacterium | reverse complement strand
ACGATCAGATCCTTTTTGCGGTCAGTGATCTTCAGATAGCCGTCCTTCGAGAGCTCCCCAATGTCCCCCGTCTGGAACCAGCCTTCAGAATCAATTGCCTCCGCCGTCGCCTCTGACTTGTTGAAGTAACCCAGCATCCGGCCCTGACCGCGCATCAGTATCTCCCCGTCCGCGGCGATCTTCACTTCGGCGTTTTGCAGCAGGTTTCCGACCGTGCCGATGCGCTGTCTGCCGGGCCGATTAATCGTGATGATGTTGGTCTCCGAGAGTCCGTAGCCCTCCAGAATCTGAATGCCTATCGCGAGGAAAAATGTTGCCGTCTCCCGATCAAGGGGCGCGCCGCCGCAGACGAAAAACCGGATGCGCCCCCCGGTGACCTTCTCGCGGATTTTAGGCAGGATCAGCCGCTCCGCGATCAGGTACTGAATCCCGTGCACTGGCCCCAATCCTCTGCCCGCCGAGCGCCGCTCAGCGGCCTCCGTCCCGACCTTGAGCCCCCACTCCACTTTCCCGCGCATCTTCGGATCCATCTTAGCCAGGCTGTCCTTGAACTTGTCGTGTATGTTCTCGAAGATGCGGGGAACGCAGAGCATGATGTGAGGTCGCACCGTCGTCGTTATCTCCTCGCCAATGCTCGATAGTCCCTGTGAATAGACGATGCAGGCGCCCGCCCGCAAAGGGAGGTAGTGACCGCCCACCCGCTCGGTAATATGGCTGAGAGGGAGAAACGAGAGGAACTGATCCCCCGGGCCCAGCTCCGCCAGAGGCTCATCCACGACTGCGTCGGGAGTCTGAAGCATGCCCATGTGAGATAGCATCGCGCCTTTAGGGTCGCCGGTCGTGCCGGAAGTGTAGATAAACATCGCGGCGGCATCAGGGTCCACCTCGGCGGAGATTTTGTCCAGCGTCGCCTGATCGCGCCCCTCTCGGGCTCCGCGCGCTTCGATCTCCGCGTAAGGCAGAATATCCTCGGCGGCCAGCGTCTCCACCTCGCCGTCCATCGCAGCGACGAACTCCAAGTCGGGGCAGTCCGCCCGGAACTCCTTCACCTTCTTCAGCTGCTTGGCGTCCGAAACGATGAGCATCTTCGCTCCGGAGTCGCGCACGATAAAGGCCACCTGCGCGGCAGGGAGCGAGGAGTAAGGCGCGACATTGATGAGGCCAAGCGACTGAGCCGCGAGATCTACGACGGCCCATTCAGGCCGATTCTCCGCGAGAATGGCGATCCGGTCGCCGTTGCGCAGCCCGAACGCGTCCAGCCCGCGCCGGCACTTTTTGACCTTGTCCGCCAGCTCATTGTAAGTCCAGATCGTCAGATCCGCCGCTTTTCCCACCCGAAATCCGACCGCAGACTGCGAGCCGTGCCTGGCGACAGTCTCCTCGAACATCTTGTAAAGGGTACGCCGACTCATGGTCTCTCCTTTTCCCACCAATGCGCTGTAGCCATCGAACATCCGTTGATTGTACCCGCCGCGCGGCGGAATTCAAACCCCTCTCGCATAGCGAGAAAGGTTGAATGACTGGTTGCCCTGAGGATTGAGACTGAGAGCTAAGTGCCGGGGGGCGTCACTGCTCCATCGAGCAGAGAGCCGCTGGAGCTTCTGCGCTCGGAGTTGGGCGGAGCGGAGGGGGAGTCGCCGGGGGAACCAGCGGGGGACTGTGCGAGGAAAGGCTTGAAGACGCTGGCCTGCACCGGGTAAGGGGCGGAGTTTTTCAGCCCCATATTGTTCTGTATGGCGGTGCAGGAGAACTGTAGCGGCCCGTTAAGCGTGAGGGTCTCGAACTCCGTTAAAGGGATATCGAGCGGCTGCTCGAAGCGCCCCTGATTGACGATTATATGCGTGTCCGGAATGATGACGAAGCCGTTGGAGGAGTAGGTGGAGCTATGCTTGGCGCGGATAGGCGTCCCCTGCTTGTCCGAAAAATAGCCTCCCAGCACCACCGACTCGAAATGGCTTCCCGTCACCTCGCCACGCACGATCATGCGGAGCATCATGCTGTTGTCTGGCGCAGTGACGATGGAGGCGGAGGCGATCTCCAGGCGGCCGATGACTGCGGAGCTGCCATCGATGCTTGAGCTCGAGCTTGAGTTGCTGTCATCAGGCGCGGGAGCGGGCGGAGCTGCGGAGGTTCCGACGTTGGGATTGGGCGTGATGGGAACCGGCCCAGGCGGATGCGCGGGAGCGGCGGGAGGGCGGTGCGCGACGGAGTAGACATAGGCCGCTCCGCTCACAGCGATCAGCGTGAGCATCAGAAGCCCGGCGACCAGCAGAAGCGGAACTCGATTTGCCCCTGCTGGCCTGGGTCTGGCAGGCAGAGCGGTCGGAGGGACCTTGGGCGGAGCGCTTTTGGCCACTTCCTGGCTGCCGCTGCGCTTGCGGATCGCGTCGGCTTCCGCCAATTTTGCCGAGATGATTCGCGGCCCGCTGCCGGCAGTCGATGGCCCGGAGGCGCTGCGGCCCGGCGTCGTGAGGGCGTTTAGAGCGTCCGCGGAATAGAGGGAGTTCGGCTCCTCCATCGCCTCCGGCTCCAGCGAAGCGACCATCTCCCGAACCGCGAGGAGCGTCATCGCCACCTGATGCGCATCGGCGGGGCGGGCATCCGCCTCCATAGAGAGGCACTGCTTTATCAGGTCGGAGAGCAACTGGGGAACCGCGGGATTTACGGCATGCACAGGAACAAACTTGAAGGGCTGTATGGCAGGATCGATGCCTGTCAGCATCTGATGCAGAGTGGCGCCGAATGCGTAAATGTCGGAGCGCGGATCGGTCTGCTGCCTCCCGAACTGCTCCGGCGGAGAGTAGCCGATGCTGCCGAAGAGTGCGGTGTCCTGGACGGCCCCCTCCTGAAAACGGCGGGCGATCCCGAAATCTATCAGCCGGATCGTGTTATCGGGCTTGAGCATGACGTTGGAAGGCTTGAGGTCGCGAAAGACGATTGGCGGGGTCTGAGTGTGGAGATAGCCGAGCACATCCGTGATCTGAAGCCCCCACTCGATCACCTGGATGACAGGCATGGGCCGACCACCGCGCTCTTTCAGCCGAGCCTCGAGCGTGACGCCCTCGATGAACTCCATCACGAGGTAGAAGCGGTCGTTCTCTACGAAGGCGTCCGTGACCTTGGGCAAGTTCGGATGATTCAGCTGAACCAGGAATCGCGCTTCGCGCTGATACTGCTCAAGCGTTGCCTGGCGCTCCTCCTCGGAATCGCCGGGACTGCAAACCTCTTTTATCGCCAGAGTCGCCTGAAGCTGGAGGTGCTGCGCTAAAAAGACAGTGCCCATCCCTCCCCTGCCAAGCGGCCGCGAGATCTCATAGCGACCGTTCAGGAGCGTTCCCGGCTTCAGTTGTTCCGCGCTTGTCGCCATAGTATCCTTCGTCGTGCCCCTGTCGCCGAGCCTGCTGC
>JANXLO010000236.1 GCA_025355115.1 Chthonomonadaceae bacterium | reverse complement strand
CAGACTGTCAAGGCCAGATTTTCTGAATTCCGGCCAGGCATTTGAGTTCTACTTCAAGGAGAGGCCTCCCGTGGAGACGGAAGGCCCTCTTACGACGTTTAAGGCACAATCGTTAGGCATCTCACCTGGAGACTGTATGATTACTTCACGTTCCGGCGTCTACGGCGTGCCCCAAAGCTGGAGATCGTGAGGCCCAGTCCGGCCAATAGCGCAAGCGCACCCGGCTCCGGCGTTACCGCTGCGATTCCGAATCCCCCGCCCGAGCCCGAAGGCGGAGCGCCGCCTGGGCTGGAGAAGGAGTTGACCGCGGAACCCGTAGTGGCGGCATTTGCCAGGAAACTGTTGGATCTGGGGGAGGCCCCGGGGGCTAGTGCACTGCTGTTCAGCAGGCCCGAGGGCAGCAGACCAACAGGATCAGCCGGTGTGCGGAGCACAGACGACCCAGCGCTACTGGAGCCGGACATGAGACCGACCACGCCGGCAGTTACACCGAGCGCACCGCCTACCAGCCAGTTGGAGGAGTTGGAGGTTGATTTGCGACTTGTACCTGATCCAGGCGTTGTAATCAGCACGTCAGTATCGCCTATGTATGCATCCGCGAACAGCGTATCGTTCATATTGTTAAGATCGGCGCCGTTTGAGCTGGCGTGGACAGACACATACATCACGTTGCTTTCGAGCAGAGTGGTCGCTGGGAGTACCTGGGCATGGGCCTGCGATGAGAGCAGCGGGAGAAGCCCCACCGCCGCGCAAAGAAGACCGGAGCGCATGGATTTTGCAATGTTCATCTGTTACTTCCTTCCTAATTCACCCTGGGCGCCAAGTCAATCGACACATCACGAACTAGCCGAGGGACAGTACGTTTAGAAGCAATCGTCCTTATGCTATTTCAACTGATTCCTCTACGTACTTCTACTAATGCAATTCTTGTGCCAACTCCATGACCTTTCATTCGATATTTTTGCTAAATGGCGTTCTTCTATTGGCTGAGAACGGGCTGTAAAGCGTTACAATAGCCATTGCGAACAGATTCGAGATCGAATTTGCCGATTTGCGGGCACAGTCGCCTCATGTCGAGAAATACTCTCTGCCTTCTGTGAATTATGTCACACTTACAAAAACATTGCCAATATCGAAAGGAGTTCGGGAGCATGGAATATCTCATCCATCCGGCTGCTCCAATCGGCTGAACACTCCTTGGATCGGCAGCGTCACATAGGGATAAATGCAGCGTTGCAATTACGTATAGGGAGAGTGTATAGCAGGCTCCAGTCTTCCCAATCGGCGACGGGAGCGGCTGCGTTGAGAACGTTCCAGTCCACCGCATCCTCTTCTCCGAAAAGAGTCGAATCGGCATCGGGACATTCAAGCCCGCCGACCCAAAGAGCCAGGATGTAGCGGAGCTGACGGGCAGCGTCAACATCCAGGCGCTGACGGAGTTCGGCCAGGAGTCCGATCCCCGCGCCTATAACTTCGATGGGGAGCTCAACATCGCCAACCGCGGCGTCATGGAGTTCATCGAGATGCTAAAGGCCGAGAAGCGGTTCCTCTACGAGCTCAATACCGTCGCGGGCGAGCAGACCATCAAAGCCAGTCGATTCGCGCTCATCTACTGCGACGTGGCCGTCATCGCACACACGAACGAGTATGAGTACAACTCCTATTTCTCCAGCAAAGAGAACGAGGCGATGATAGACCGCATCTTCGTCGTGAAGGTCCCCTACAACCTCCGCGTCAGCGAAGAGGTGCGCATCTACGAAAAGCTGATCGCCCAGAGCGACGTCCAGGACGCCTCGAACAGCCTGAATCTCGCCAGCATCCATATCGCGCCCTACAGTCTCAAAGTCGCTGCAATGTTCGCGATTTTGACCCGTCTCAAGCTCCCACGCTAGGCGGACTTAAGCCTGGCGAGCAAGATGAAGCTCTACGACGGGGAGAAGCAGGTCGGAGATTGGGATCAGCGGCACGTCAAGGGGCTACATGAGGAGTATCAGGATGAGGGCATGAACGGCGTCTCGCCGCACTTCGTCATCAATCGCATCTCCTCGGCTCTGGTGAAGGGCGGCAGAAATTACGTCACGCCGATCGATGTCCTGCGCTCCCTGCGCGACGGCATCACTGAAGTCACCAGCAGCGACGAGGAGCGGAAGAGACTGCTAGGATTCATCGATGAGGTCCGCAAGGAGTTCGACGACCTCTGGAATGTGCTGGACACAAGCGTCGGCCCGGACAAGCCGAAGCCGCGAAAGTTTCCCCCGGAGCCGGACAAGGATCTGATGGGTTTCCTGTGTGACCACTCCCGTGACCTCGAGAAGTGGCAGCGGGACATACTGAACATGATCCGTGAGGAGATGATCTACTTCATCCCCCAGATGCGCACGAAGATCATCAACGAGGGCTGGGCCTCCTTCTGGCACGAGCGCATCATGAACGATCTCCCGCTCACGCCGCAGGAGCATCTGGAGTTTCGCAGGCTGCACTCGTCCGTCCTGTCGCCTGGCTCGAAGATGTCCATCAACCCCTACTACGTGGGCTACAATATCCTGCGCGACATCGAGCGGCGCTGGAACGGCGAAGAGGATCAGGACTTCCCGGAGACGAACTGGCATGACGAAAAGCTGACGCGCCCGACCGGCGAAGGACTGAAGAAACTGTTCGAGGCTCGCACGGATGAGTGCGACACCACATTCCTTAGAAAATATCTGACCCAGGGCCTGGTCGAGAATCTGGATATGTACACGTACCGCCTTCAAGAGCTACATGGCGAGCAGATGTGGGTGGTGCAGGAGACTGACTGGCGACATGTCCGGGACACTCTGATCGACGGCATGACGAACTTCGGAATTCCGGTCATAAGGGTGGAGGATGCCGACTATCTTCACCGTGGAGAGCTGCTGCTGACCCATGCCTACGACGGCAAGCCGCTGGACCAGGACTACACCTCTCGCACCTTGAAGAACATTCAATTCCTCTGCAAACGTCCCGTGCATCTTCAGACGATCCGGGACGACAAGCCTATACTGCTCAGCCACGACGGCGATAATTTTACTGAGAGCGCTCCAAAGTGAGGGACAGGGCAGAGGGGATGCGCCGTTCGTTGTAGAATGAATAGGATGGTATCGGAGTCGCCTTGCCGAGCACATGCTGCGGCTCGTGGCGCAATCCTGTGTGAAGGAGACATTTATCGCTTGAGCAACCTACGACAGCAGATCCTCATTCTGCATCTAGCACAGCCGCAGCTGGATGCGCCGACTATCGCATGGGCGCTCTATGATGGCGCCAGGGCCGAAAATGAGCGGCAGATGCAGGCTGGCGACGAAGAGAAGCCGCCCTATAACTCGGTGCTCGCGGCGATGCGCGACGGTTGGTTCGTGATGCAGTTGCCGCCACTCCCCTATTTTCATTACGGCAAAGAGCATGAGACCGGACACCTGCCGTACGAATACGTGCTGGAGAGAAAGGCAGAAACACTATGAGCGCAGTTGCAAGCGAGCATCTGCTTAACGCCAAGCAGATGGCACAGTTCGTTTTGGACGGCTTCCTGCTGTTCGATGGCTTCATACCGCAGGATCTCAATGAGCGCGTATATGCCGAGCAGCAGGCGGGCAACGGAAATTGGGATAAAGGCACCGCGATCCATGAGGTGTTCGAACTGCCGAAGGTCAAGGGTATATTGCAGAGCTTAGTGGGCCGAAGTCCCGTCTACGATCATTCGGCGCTGCATGTCGTGGGGCCGCAGAAGCACGAAGCGCAGACCTGGCACGCCGATTCTATCATCGACTCGCGCCCATTTGGCTTCGACATCCAAGCCATGTACTTTTCCCATGATGCCCCGAAGGAGATGGGGCCAACGATCGTTCTTCCCGGCTCCCATCTCCGGCGCACCAGCAACGTGAGCATTGGGCGATACAAGAACATCATCGGCCAGCGGCAGCTTGCGGGCAAGGCAGGCACGATCGGCTTCCTGCATCAGGCTTTGTGGCACGGCGCGCAGCCCAACTACACCGACGCCACCCGCTACATGTTCAAGCTCCGCCTGCGAACAGGAGAGGAGCAACGAGGCCTCTTCAACACTGACGGCTACAACTCCCCTGAAGTCCGTCGGCTCCTCAACACGATGCCGCACCGGTGGCATGGCGAGCAGGATCGCGCGGAGAACGTGCAGCGTGCCAAGCTATGGCGATACCTGTGCGACGACGACAGCGTCGATGTCTCCTTCGAAGGTGTGCTGACTAGAATGGGCATTTAGTCCTCGCTCATACCAATTCCCCGGCTCCTATCAGATATGAGAGCCGGGGATAATGTGCAGATCCTGTATACCAGGGAGCTCGCTGGCGTTCAGAAATCGCCGAAGTTGCTCGGGTCGGGGCCAGATGTCTCTCCGCCGATGATGCGCCATTCGTGGGTCGAGTAGAGGCCGAAGAGGTGAGGGACCGCTGTCTTGTGCAGGTGGAGAGTGATGTGGCCTGAGTAGACTTCGGCATGGAGCCCCGTCTCCTCATGATTCAGGGATAGGTCGAACTCCGCTGTCGCGTCCTCTGTCGTGCCGCCCTGGAAGCCGAAATTGGTCACATCGGCTCGCATCTCTGTGGCGCTGTGGAAAGCACGAGCCAGCAGTACGCGTAGTTGATCGCGTTTGAGATTCGCGACTTTGACATCCGAGTCTGTCGTAATATAGTCCATTATCGCATTGACGTTCTTGTGCGCGACCGCCGTCTGCATCTTCTGCACCATCTCGCGGGCCTGCGCTTCAGTGAGTGGGCCGCTGCTCATCTGGGACACGCGGTACAGGAAAACCAGCGTGCCGGCAAGCACCACACAAAGGCTGAGCACTATCCATGAGCTTCTTTTCATTTTCAGGTTCTCCTTTGAACGGAGCATCTCCCGGTGTCGCGGACGTTGCCGGATGGGGAGCAGACTTAATGCCGTCATCTCCGCTTGGGCGATGTGAAGAGGTGCTCGCTACGTGCACTCTTCGCCCTCTCCAGCAGAGGCCGGAAGAGGCGGGACAGGACGGGGCTGCCTTACAGATGTAGACGAACTGATCGCGCGAAAGGGTGCAACGTTCAACTTAAATATTTCGGCTGGCAATCCCTGCACATATTGGCTGCGGATGGCGCAAAGTGAACCATTTGGCTGCGTCTACCGACAGAAAAGAGGAGAGAGCCGCCGCGCAAAGACCCGAGATCGTATGCTCGGAAAAACTGCGTCATGTGCCCGGCCACTTCTTACGCCCGACGCCAAAATTCAATTCAAAAGGGCGGACCACAGTCAGCATGACAATGCGCGACGAGCGACAGTTAATTGAACGCATACAGGCGGGAAATCGTGAGGCGTTCGAGGAGCTCCTCGATGCGTACGAGGTCCGCGTCTATCGGCTGGCGCTGCGCTTCACCGGCAGCGTTCCGGACGCAGAGGACGTCACACAGGAGATATTCCTTGGCATCTACAAAGGCCTGGGCAATTTTCGGGGCAACTCCGCGCTTGGCACCTGGATCTATCGCGTCGCCATGAACCACTGTCTGGAGTATCGCCGAAAGCGCCGTCTGGACACCTTGCCGCTGGACGAGGAGATAGCGCTCGTCAGTCAGGACTGGCGCGACGACCCTGTCCAGAGCGCGAATAAGCGAGAGCTGTCCGCGAAGGTCGAGGCCGCGCTCAGTTGCCTGTCGCCTCTGCATCGAGACGTCATTGTGCTCCACGAGTTTCAGGGACTGACCTATCAGGAGGTCGCAGCCGCACTCGATGTGCCGGTCGGCACGGTCAAATCTCGCCTTTCCAATGCTTTCCGCCGCCTGCGTGATCTGCTGGGCGGCTATGTACACGAAGGAAGCCCGACGACATGAGGAACCACCTCCCTGACAGCACTTCCACGACCCCCGCAACCCGTCGCCCTCTGCCCTGCAGCGGCGGCATTCTCCGGGTCAATCTCAAAGCTTATCTTGACGGAGAGACTTCGGCTCTGCGCGGCTGGCTGGTGCGAAGACACCTTGCCGGCTGCACCAATTGCCGCGAGGACCTCCGATGGCTGCATCGTCTTGGTGAGGATATGAAAGACATCGAATCGATTCGCCCCCGCCCTGAGCTGCGTGCCCGCATACTGGCCAGCTTGCCCAGCGCGCCTCCCGCAGAGGGAATTCGCGTCGTCCGCACTCGGGCAGAGCCCGCGCGCCCGCTCTGGGCATTGCCCCGTCTCGCCCTGGGCTCAACTCTGGCGGTACTGCTGGCAGTCAGCGGAGTGTATGCTCTTACGCATCGTCACGGCTCCAACTCCGCCGCTGGGTTCAGCAAGCCGGAAGTCGCGGTCAGAAATGCGGGCACCTCACCGCAGTCCTCCGACAGCGTTTCGATGGAAAAACGCGTGCCCGATGCCACTGAAGTCGCGACGTATGCACCTGAAGAAGACCCGAATAATGCGCTTGCGGATCGCCTCTTCAGGGAGCGCATGGCCGAGATGGAGCACGAGAAGCAGGTTTCAGGCGAGGACGATTGGCATCGACTTCTAACTCAAGCCCGCATAGCCGCGAGAAAAACCAACAAGTCTCCAAACTCAGAGATGGCGGTAGCTTTGACCGTGGCCGACATCGCCTCCACCCGCGCCAACATAGCTGCCTGGGCACTGCGCTCCGGTGCCAAACCGATCGCTGCCGCAAAACCCTCTCCCGGCGCTCAGGCATCCGACAGCGCACTGGAACTGCAAGGCAGAGTGGTAACATTCTCCCTTCCGGCACAGCACGGTCCTGCGTTCCTTGTGGCGCTGAGGCAACTTGGGCCGATCTCCGCTATCCCCGCAGGCATTGATGTCGCAACGACTATGTCAATCAAAGCCGAAGCCCACAAAGTCTACGTCGCGACGGTCGATGGCCAAAGACATGTCATTCCCGCAATTCCAGTCAGCCCTGATCGGTTGCCTGCGTCGGACACTATGATCGCAGCGACATCGAAGCATCCAGCCACCGGGCGGATCCTGCTGCTCACGGTTCTCCTGCAATCCTCCGCGCGCAACTGAC
>JANXLO010000215.1 GCA_025355115.1 Chthonomonadaceae bacterium | reverse complement strand
ACTGCCAGCAGGCGAGGATTGATGTGCGGACGCCGAACCTTGTCAGCGTCCGGGGTTATTACCGTGCGCACGGCGGTCACGTCAGCACCCCACCCCTGGAGGGCTCCCAGACGCCATATTCCGATTCCCGCAAAGAGTACGACTCCCATGGCGAGAGCGAAGCGGTTGGCGGCTTTGACCACTTCCGATCGCGGAGCCGGGCGACCGACGCCTCCAATGGGCGGCGCGGAGATTCCTCGCAGCAGCCCGATGAGCAGGAAGTTGACCACGAGCGCTGAGTTCCCATAGGAGAGAAATGGCAGCGCAATTCCCGTCAGCGGAAACAGTCCGGTGACACCGCCCAGAATCAGCAGCGTCTGGAGGCCGAAGAGGGCGGTCAAACCGAATGCGAGCGCCCTGTCCATATCATTATTGGCGCGCAGGGCGATCCTGATGCCGCGCCAGACGATCGCCGCGAAGACAATGAGCACCAGCCACGAGCCGAGCATTCCCGTCTCCTCGGCCCAGCTCACGAAAGCCAGATCGGAGCCCCCGCGAGGTATCAGCCCCGGCATTCCCATGCCAGGCCCGCTTCCGCCCCACCCTCCGGACGAGAACCCCCAGTACGCCTGCCCAAGCTGCATCCCGTTGCCATGAAAATTCGCGAACGGATGCTGCCACATATCGACTCTCGTCACAAAGACCCCCACATGGCGCCAATAGCCGAACATTCCGCCGAGCAGCATCAGCAGCATCCCCGCGGTCACGAAACTGCCTCGCCCTGTCGTCAGATAGAGGACGGCGATAAATGTAGCGAATACCAAAAGTCCGGGGCCGAGATCTTTGATGACCATAAACATCGTCAGCGCGAACACGAACATGACGACTATTGGCCCAATGTCCTGTCTACGCGGCAGTGATAGGCCCCTCCAGCCCAGCTTTTCCTGAGCCCCTTGAACGGCTCGCCCTCCGCGCTCCGAAATCAGATCGGCGCGATCGGAAAGGTAGGCGGCAAGGAAAAAGACAAGCAGCAGCTTGATGATTTCGACCGGCTGTATGCCGAACATGTTAAGCTTCACGCCCTGGGGGCCGCGGCCGAATATCATCAGGCCACCCACCAGCATAAAGGCGGCCAACATCCATACATAAAGATAGTTTTTGATGCGAAGCCGGGCCAGCGGGGAGAGTTTTGCAGCCGCCAGCATCGCGCCGATGCCGATGAGAACGCCGACCAGATGGTGCTCATAGACTGCATATTCACGTAAAGGGTCTTTCAAGGTGAAGAGCATTGCGATGCCCAACCCGCAAAGCAAGAGCGATAGGGGAACCAGATATGGATCCCCTCCAACCCGCATTTTGCCGCGCAGCCAGACGGGAACGAAAAAGACTGCGAGCGTCAGCAGTGTGATGCCAAGGAAGTAGTGGCGGAACACAGTTTCGGGCGTTCGCACCACTACTGCTTTGAGCCCCAGCGCGCGAGTGTCGGGATCCAGCAGAGGTGCGTGACGGAACCAGTTTGGGGAGAGGCGAACTGTCTGCTGTGAGGTCGTGTTCGCAGCAGGAGCGGCAGAGGGAGCAGGCTGAATTGTGAGGAGGCGATCTCGGTAAGCGGCAAGGCGACGCGCGGCCGGCGGCGCGATGCCTAGGGCTGAGGTGAACTGGCCCGCGTTTGCTCTATCCAGTCGTCCCCCGGCAAACTGCGGAGCCAAACGGCCTGCCTCATCGGGCGGGAGCAGAGGCAGCTCCCAGATGAGCTCTGCGCTGCCAAATCCGCCCAACCGTGTGCGTGAGGCGACGATCCTCGCCGCGATATCCGGCTCCAGCACCAATGTTTTCACAAACTGCTCGGCTGTTGCCTCGTTGACTAGAAGCGCCTCGGATAGAGGTGCGTTGCGCTTGCCGATGTAGACCGTCACAAGGACAGGCAGGAGCACGAACAGCAGTATTGAGACGGTCAGAACACCCTCGACCTTGCGCCCCGGATCACGTAAAGCCAAGTTTCTGCACCTCTCCCTGCTTGAATTGAGGAAATCGCGACCGCGCCATCATACAGCAGAGTTACGCATGCGTTCGCTGGCAGGCTTCACAAAAAAACGAGAGAGGCTGAAGTGCCTATCTCGTTCGTTTGTCGCTTCGCGCAACAGTGAAATCAGATGTTCCATCGGCCGGTGCCGACAGCGACCAGAATGCTCAGCCCGAAGAACACGATGGCAATATTTCGGGTGTAGAGATTCATCCGCTCTTCCTTGCCTGCCTTGCCTTTGAAAGAGGAGGAAGCGGTCGTGCCGATCTGGCCCGTCAGCCCGTCGTTTTTGCTCTCCTGCATGGTGACGATGCCGATCAATGCGATTCCGGTGAGCATCTGGAGCAGCAGCAGTATCCAGTAGAAAACTTGAAGAAA
>JANXLO010000170.1 GCA_025355115.1 Chthonomonadaceae bacterium | reverse complement strand
CGAAACAGAGCGAATTGGTGTCGGCACTGGAACCAGTCAGTGACCGCGTCATGAAGCGCTACAAAGCAGCCCAGGAAACACTGAAGACCGCGAAAGAGAAGCAGGACGATAAAGCGGCAGCTTCCGCACTCAGTGAACTGGACGCGCTGATGCTGTTTAAAAATGACATGGCCGTGTTTGTGCGTCTCTACACGTTTCTTTCCCAGATTTTCGACTACGGCAATACCGCCATCGAAAAACGCGCCCTCTTTTACAAACGTCTCCTGCCTCTGCTGGAGTTCGGCCGGGAGCGCGAGGGTATCGATCTCTCCAAAGTAGTTCTGACCCACCACCACCTGATCAACCTCGGTAAGCGCGCAATGCCTCTTGGCGACGGCGAGACGCCGAAACTCGATCCCCTCACGGAGGCAGGGAGTGGCAGTGTGCAGGAGAAGCACAAGGTCTATATGGCCGAACTCATCGAGAAACTGAACGAACTCTTCGGGGGCGATACGACCGATCAGGATCAACTGGTATATGTCAACCATGTGATCAAGGGGAAACTGCTGGAATCCGAGACGCTGATGCAGCAGGCCGCGAGCAATAGCAAGGAGCAGTTCGCGAACTCTCCGGACTTGAACCATGAGTTACTGAACGCGATCATGGGTGCCGTGGACGCGCACAGCTCGATGAGCGCTCAGGCGCTCAACTCCGCAGCGGTGCAGCGAGGCATCAAGGACATCCTCCTCAACCACTCACACTTGTACGAGACCCTACGCGCGCAGAGGGAACCCGCACCCGTTGCGGAGTAACCCAACCGGGAATTACCGGGTACTTTCTCGGCTTCATCTTCTCAAACGTGAGATTGTTTACCTCGACGCTTCACCCTACGTTAACGTGCCGTAACCCCTCCCTTTGCCATCTTTTTTTCGTGCCCGCTATGATGTGGCGAACTGAAACTCTATCGAACGCAAGCGTAGGCATTCTTCTCTGGGCTATGTCAGTCCAGAGGCCTTAGAAAGTCAATATCAACAACAACTGACGAGTTAGATGGCCGCTTAACTACCTGTCGACGAAATCTGGGGAGGACCACAATACTATCTACTTCTCTCGGTGATTAAACCGAGTATAATGGAAATAAAATCATAACTCTCGCTAGGAGAGTATATCCACGTCATGATTGACGTACGGCAGTTTAGACGTATATTTCTTCCAGGCAAAGGTCATGCGGATTTGCTGTCAAAAGCGTACCCTGTGTCGTCCACCTATGCCATCAACACCGACGGGCAGGCACACTGCAGATTGGCTTCGTTAGGAGGGTTGTCCGCCCGTTTTGTCGAACAACGTTGAGGTGTGACAGGAACGGCGGGGGTCCCTCAACTCATCCACCCCTGTTGCCGCCGGTACCTGGAAACAGCATGTGAAACATGCACGGAGAAGACTATGCACATTGGAAAGCGCGCAACTGCCGAGTTTATCGGCACGTTCTGGCTGGTATTTGGCGGCTGCGGCAGCGCGGTTCTCGCGGCTGCATTCCCCAAAGAGGGGGTGGGAAATCTGGGGATCGGCTTCGTGGGAGTCTCCCTGGCGTTCGGCCTGACGGTGCTCACAATGGCCTATGCCATTGGCCACATCTCGGGCTGTCACCTGAACCCAGCGGTCTCCGTCGGCCTCTGGGCGGGACGGCGGTTCCCGGCATCCGATCTGCTGCCTTATATAGGCGCTCAGGTGCTCGGTGGGATTGCGGGGGCGGGTGCGCTCTACCTGATCGCAAGCGGCAAGCCCGGATTCAGACTCATGGACGGATTCGCAGCGAATGGCTACGAAACGCACTCGCCCGGCCATTACTCACTGATGGCTGCGCTGATCGTGGAGATCGTGCTGACGTTCATGTTCCTCATCATCATTCTTGGTTCCACCGAAGGCCGTGCTCCCAAAGGCTTCGCGCCGATCGCCATCGGGTTCGGCCTCACCCTGATCCATCTCATCGGCATCCCTGTCACCAACCTTTCGGTCAATCCGGCCCGCAGCACAGGCCCAGCCGTCTTCGTCGGGGGCTGGGCATTGTCGCAGCTCTGGCTCTTCTGGCTCGCCCCCATCGTCGGGGCGGCGCTGGCAGGAGCGGCCTATCATGCCCTCGCCGGGGAGGGCAAAGCAGAGGAACCCATTGTGGGTGACTGAACGCAAAGAGATATTGCTCTGCGCTTTATACTGACGCGACGCCACGTGATATTTTGGGCAATGAGAGGCGATAAAACGATGTCTCGCCGTAGGTCCAGGAGATGCTGGCACGGCAGATGATGCAGGTGAATCGTCGTCCTTCCTCGTTCCCGGTGATCCGGATGCGGGCGCGCAGTCCCTGGGATGGGCCATGATTCTCGATTAGGAGCGGAACCCTGCTGGAGGCTACGGTTAAAGCCGGGTACGCAGGCAAAGCGATGGAGAGGGAGGAGCGTTACTGCGCTCCTCCCTCTCTTTCACAGATTCAGCGAGAATGATCCGACTCGAGAGCATCTGCAAGAGGCGATCTTTCCCCGTCGCGCAGGTCCATTTATCCGTTCAGCAACGCAGGAGACCCATTGCCCAATGCAGAACTAATCATGTGTGGAGCATCCCGGGCTTTGGAAATCAAACTGGCTTTCTCTGTCTTTGCGGCACAACCATCGATGATCGATGAGCGTATCGAGCGACATTTTCCTGGATTTATCAGTGCTTTTGCGCTAATTCCAGTGTGTCAAAATAGGTGGGCCGGTCGTGAGAAACCAATTCACTTTAAGGAGCGAACGCGAATGATCGGAATCGACCTTTCCGGCAAGAATGCATTGATTACAGGCGGGACGCGAGGCATCGGACGCGCGATTTCTCTGACTCTCGCAGAGGCGGGGGCGAGGATTGGCGCGATCTATCGGAGCAATGACGAGGTCGCCAATCGGACCCTGATTGAGCTTAACGCCCTCCGCCCTTCGGAGGCGCACTTCATATTGAAGGCGGACATTGCGGACGAGGGAGCTGCGACGGAGGCCGTGAGAGAGGCGGGAGAACGGTTCGAGGGCCGCATCGATTTCCTGATTCTGGACGCGGCGGCAGGGGCCGGAGGGCCGATGACCGGCATGGCGTCGGAGGATTGGAGACGCCCGTTCGACGTCAATGTGAACGGCGCATTCTATACCGTCCGCGCCGCCGCGCCCATGCTTCAGCCGGGCGGGGGCATCGTCTTTCTCTCCTCGGGTGCGGGCCACGATCCCATGGCGAATCTCTCGGCGTATGGAGCCAGTAAAGCCGCCGTCAATCATCTCTCCACCGTGCTCGCACAGGAGTTGGGACCGAAAGGCATACGAGTCAACACCGTCAGCCCCGGCCACACCTTCACCGGCGAGTGCGATCCCAACGCCGACCCCAGCACCTACACCGACAGCCAGCGCGGCATCGCCGACACAACCGCTTTGCGCCGCGTCGGGATAGCCCAGGATGTTGCTAATGTCGTCTTGTTTTTGACGTCAGATCTATCTAGCTTCGTTACTGGCCAGTGGGTGCGCGTCAACGGCGGTCGTCTGTGAAGCATTTTCAACAAGTGAGAAGGAGGGCGCAGATGACAGCCAGTCTGGTGATTTTGGGATTGGCGCTGGTGGGAATGCTCCCTCTCAAGGCAGCCTCAGCGCAGACGCTGAGAGTGCCGGGCTTTACCGGCTATAGCGAGCCGAATGCCGAAGCTCTGGAAATTTCGGAGCAACGGGGCGTCACTAATTGGAAGGACGCTAAGCAGAAGATCGTCTGGTATGGCGAGATCAAAACGGCCGGAAGGCTTGAGCTGGCAGTGGCGATCCGACTGCCGCAATCCGCCTCCTCCACCCTGCGCCTTACCGCAGCTGGCAAAATGATGACCGCGAGCGTCAAGGGCAGTGCGAGCGAGCCAGTAACGGCATCGTTCGGTTTCGTGAGCATTGCAGAGCCCGGCTACTATCAGTTTGTGCTGGAGGGCGTAAAACGGGAGGGGAGCACTTTCGGTGAGGTGGAGGCGCTCGTGCTCAGCGGCCCGGCTGTCCTCAACGCGCATTTCAACCTGAAAGAGCGGCGCAATGCGGCCTCCGTCCATCTAGGCTACCCGTTGCCTCCGGACGCGAAAGTCGTCGCCTTCACGACGGAAGTGACAGTGCGGACCGACCCGATCTGGTCGTACTACATGGCCTGCGGCTTCCGGCGAGGCTACTTTGGCATTCAGGTCAACAGCCCCACCGAAAGGCGCATCATATTTTCGGTATGGGACAGCGGCAACGAGGGCGTCGACCGCAGCAAAGTCCTGCCAGACAACCGTGTTCAGCTTCTCGACAAGGGGGAGGGGGTTGTCGCGAGTGACTTCGGCAACGAGGGCACGGGCGGGCACAGCCACCTGATCTATCCCTGGAGAACCGGCGAGACCTACCGCCTGCTCGTGACGGCGAAGCCAGACGGCACCCACACCATCTACAGCGGCTACTTCTACTTCCCGGAGCGCAAAGCGTGGGGGCTAATCGCAAGCTTTCGCGCCCCGAAGGACGGCGACACCCTGCGCGGCCTCTACTCTTTCAACGAGGATTTCGTTGGCGCGAACGGGCAGCTCCGACGCCTGGCGGAGTTCGGCGGCCAATGGATCCGGACCATGGACGGCGTCTGGACTGAGCTTCGCACCGCTCGCTTCACCCACGACCCCACCGGCAACGCCGACCGCACCGACTACTCCGCAGGCGTCAAAGGCGCCCGCTTCACCCTCTCAAACGGCGGCTTCATCGGCGTCCCCACGCACACAGGCGACACCTTCCTCCGAGCCGCCACCAACAAACCACCGTCAGATATCCCCGCCGCCCTGCTGCAAACCATGTCAAAATGACGGACGTGAGGCAGCCAGTTCAGAAGAGAGTCATTTTCGGCTCGCGCTTAGCCTCGATTACCTTCTGTCGGGCGGAGGCTATATCGGTGACGAGAGAGCGTCGGGAAGCCTCGTAAGCCTCCCCTTCCTGCCGGAGAATATAAGCGGGATGAAGCGCAGCCATCGCATATTTCGCGTAGCGGCTGTCGAACCACTGCCCGCGCTCCTGCATCATTCGGAAGCCTTTGTGGATAATCGTGCTTGCGGAGGGGGCACCGAGACAGAGGATAACCAGCGGCTTCACGATCTCAATGGTCGCGTCCAGCCACTGCGAGCAGGCCTGGATTTCGGCGGGCACGGGAGGACGGTTTTTCAGCC